>JALSOU010000094.1 GCA_026986305.1 Thermoplasmata archaeon
GAAGGTTTTGATAATGAGTGCCACTTTACCTAAATTTATTGAAAAATTAGTAAATGATACCATAGAAATAAAAAAAATAAAAGGAGATGAAGAAGATATTAATAAATATACTAGACACAAATTGAATATCATTGATGATGATATATTTAGTTTTTCTGAAAAAATAAAAAATAAACAGGAAAGTCTCAAAATAGGTAATATATATTTAAAAAAGCCTGTATTATTTGCTTGCAATACTGTTGACAGAGCAATCGAAATTTATGGGATTTTAAATAACATTGGTTTGAAAGGTTTATTAATCCATAGTAGATTTACCCATAAAGATAGAATAAAAAGAGAAAATATAATAATAAATAATCTTTCTTCGTTAGATTTTGTGGTGGCTACACAGGTTATCGAAGTGTCGTTGGACATAAGTTTTAATTCAATCGTTACAGAACCAGCACCCGTTGACGCTTTGATACAAAGATTTGGAAGGGTAAATAGAGCGGGTTGGAAAAAAGGAATTATAAAAGAGGTGCATCTCCTAACAAAAGGCTCGCAAAGCGATAAATATGTTTATGATGAAAAACTGATAAAAAGCACATTGAACGTCCTCGGCAGGTATAACGAAGTGCTTTTAAAGGAAGCAGAAATAAAAAATATAGTCGATTCTGTGTATGCTCCTTTTGAGCAAGAAAAAATAAAAGAAATATATGCTCACAAGAAAAATGTATTAAAGATATTTGAAGAGCAAAAACCACTTGAAAAGACTCTATCTAACGAATATTTCAGTTCTTTATTTTCAGGTATAGAAATAATCCCTATTTCATTTAAAGATGATGTGGAAAGACTAATAAAAGAATCGAGATCTATAGAAATATACAAATATTCTCTACCTATAAGCGAAAATAAATTTTATAAAATAAAGAAAAAAATGCCAGAAATCTTTGAAAAACGTAAAAGACCTTCCCTCGTCTTTGCTAGACTAAAATATGATTCTGAATTGGGCCTTTTAGAAGAAATAGACTCTTCCCATACGATTTTATAATATGTGTTCATGATCCCACTCCATGCGCTCCCTCATCCACCTCATCTCCGAAGACGATGCGGTCATACCGATAAACTATCAGCACGCACTATCTTCAGCACTTTATTCCTTCATAAGGAGCGCTAATCCTGATTTATCTTCATCTCTGCATCATTCGCAGGATTTCAAGTTCTTCAACTTCTCCATGATGAAGGTTCCGAAACCGGCGATAAAAGGTCCTGAAATACATCTCAAAAAAGGAACCCATGTCATGTTCAACTTCTCTTCACCTGCTGGAGATATTTTGGAAGCCACGATATCTGGAATGCTCAGCAAAGGAGCCATGGAAATCCTCGGATCCCGCTTCATAATAGAGAACATAGAGATAACCCATACTCCTGAGTTCTCCTCAAAAGCGAGATTCAGAACCCTCTCTCCCATATACATAGACCTTGTAAAAGAGGACGGAAGGCGTTGGGATCTCATGCCCACAGACCCTGAATGGAAGGCCAGAATAGAGGATAACAGCAGGAAGAAATACGCCCATTACTTCGGAAAGGAGTACAAAGGAGACTTTGATATAGCGGAGATAAGGAAGATGAGCACAAAGAGGATAAACATAGGTGGGCAGTGGTGGAGAGCTTCGCATGTGGAGTTTTTGTTGAAAGCAAATCCGGACATGCTTAAATTCCTATGGGACACAGGCATGGGAAGCAGGAATTCGCAGGGATTCGGGTGTCTGGAGTATATGGGTGACGATTGAAGATATCACTGGATTTGAAGGGTGCCGGTTTATTAAGAAAAACATCCCTATGTGTAATGATTATCTATCATAATGTTTTTCTGGATGTGGAATTCATCAACAGGTCCTAAGAACGGAGAAACCTTCACAGGTTGAGGGATATTGAGGCTATGCTCCGATAGTTTTACCATGAAAAAGAGGGATGGCCACAGGCCCCCGCTTTCAGCGTCGATTTTTCTCCTATCGTTTGTCATCTTTATAGAGGGCGCTACTTTCACACACGAATAACCAAGGCAGGTATGCGAATGAAGGACCCATATTGTTCAGCAGATGATCATAAAATCACAAGATTTAAGTACATTTTCGGATTTAGAGTATAATGATGTCAATCCGAAACTTTGTGGATAGAAAAAAAGAGATGAAAATCTTGGAGACTCTCTATGAAAAGCCCGGGTTCAAAGGAGCCCTGATCTACGGAAGGAGACGGGTGGGAAAAACATACCTTATAAAAAAGTTCATGGAAGGAAAAAAGGCGATATATCTCATGTGTATCGACAGGAGTCTAAGAGAAAATATAGATAACTTCACCAGACTCATAGCAGGAAAGGGCCTTCCCTATATAAAAGCTGAAAATCTGATAGAATTTTTTGAAAGACTGAAACCCTATCTATATAGATATATAGTTGTGCTGGACGAGTTTCAGTACCTCATAGAAAATGACAAAAAGGTTCTTGCAGATATGCAATATATCATAGACGAGATTCTTTCAGATTCCGAGATCACTCTCATACTTTGCGGGTCCTCTATGGGTGCTGTTGAAAGAATAGGCTCCGACATCAAATCTCCACTGTATGGAAGATTAGAATCAAGAATGAAGGTAAACAGCATGAGATTTATGGACATCGTGGAATTCCATCCAAGAAAAGATTTGGATGAGATAATGAAGATTTATTCCGCCATAGGCGGAGTGCCTTTATATCACACCTATTTCCAGAAAGGATTCTGGACCGATGTCAGAAACACTTTCTTTAATCCAGGGCATTTTCTCTACAATGAGGCCGAGTTCCTTTTGCGGGAAGAACTGAGGGATATCGGAAGATACATGGCAATTCTTAGGAGCATGGCTGAAGGAAATACAAGAATAACAGAGATTGCCAACTCCTCGTACATGAATTCCAAGGATGTGCCAAAATACATCTTCGTCCTCATGAATCTCGGAATTGTCAGAAAAGTTATTCCGGTCACCAGTCCGCAGAAAACAAGGAGCTCGATATATGAGATTTCGGATAACTACTTCAGATTCTGGCTTAGATTTGTAGATGGATTCAGAGGGAATATTGAGACAGGAGAAATAGACGAGCCTTTAG
>JALSOU010000095.1 GCA_026986305.1 Thermoplasmata archaeon
GGTCATAGAGGAGATATGGGAGAAGATGAAGGAACAGCTGTGATAGGTATCTTTATTAACATCCTTATGGTGCGAAGGTCGGTGATAAATTGAAGGTTGAGGTTGTTCAGGCCCGCGGGCTCACCATGATAGGCAGGGCGGCAGGAAGCAACGCATGGGTAGTTATGGATGGCCCCTATAAGTTCAGGGGTTCCAGCGCAGGAATACGCCCGATGGAGATGTTTCTGGTCTCTCTCGGTGGTTGCACAGGCATGGATGTCATATCCCTCATGGATAAGATGAAGGTGCCTTACAGAAAGCTCAAGGTCTCCATAGATTACGAGAGGGCTCAGGAGCATCCCAAGGTATACACGAAGATACACCTGCACTACACCATATATGGCGATATAGAGGAAGATAAGGATAAAGCCAACATAGAGAAAGCTATAAAGCTCTCTCAGGAGAAGTACTGCTCAGTGAGCGCCATGGTGAGGAGCGCAGGCATAGAGCTGAGCTATGACTGGGAAATAAGGGAGCCTGAAGAGGCTGATATTCCTGAGGAGTTTGATGAAGGGGAGTAAGCTTTAAATCATAGCTGTTTATAGCCCCTTTCCATCCTTTAAAAGCGAGGTATTTACATGAAGATGCCAAGGAAAGTTAAGCGATACTGTCCATACTGCAAGAAGCACACCCTCCACGAGGTAGAGAGAGTCAAAAAGAAGAAGGCCTCTGAGCTTAAATGGGGTCAGAGGAGATTCAGGAGGGTGACGGCAGGATATAGAGGATTCCCGAGGCCTAAGCCTGAAGGCAGGGAGAAGCCTACGAAGAGGGTTTATCTGAGATACAGATGCACAGAATGCGGAAAAGCTCACCAGCCTCCTGCTTTCAGGGCTAAGAAGTTTGAGCTAACGGAGTGATACCATGACAGGAAGCTTTGTTAAGGTTAAGTGTCCGGACTGCGGGGCTGAGCAGATAATCTTTGAAAGGGCCGCCACAGTGGTGAAGTGCAATGTCTGTGGGGCGGTTATAGCTGAGCCCCGTGGAGGAAAGGCCCTGATAAAGGGTGAGATACTGGAGGAAATGCAGTAATGAAGCCGATAAAGGAATTCCCGGAAGAAGGAGAACTCGTTGTTGCCACAGTGACCAATGTTAGAGATTACGGCGCTTTCGTTAAGCTGGAAGAGTATCCGGGAAAAGAAGGCTTCATACATGTTTCCGAGGTCGCCACAGGCTGGGTTAAGTACATAAGAGACCACATAAGGGAAGGCCAGAAGATAGTCGGAAAGGTGATGAGAGTAAATAAGGAAAGAAATCAGGTGGACCTTTCCATAAAGAGGGTAACAGAGAACCAGAAAAGGCTGAAGATGCAGGAGTGGAAGAACGAGCTTAAAGCTAAGATGCTCTTTGAGATGCTGGCAAAGCGCCTGAATAAGGATGTTGAGCAGTGCTATGAAGAATTCGGTTATGATCTTATTGAGGTCTTCGGCGGCCTTTACCCTGCTTTTGAATCGGTTGTTCTTGAGGAAAACATACTGGAAGAGGAGGGCTTTGAAGGGGATTGGATAGAGGAGTTCAAGAAGATTGCAAAGGAGAACATAGCTCCTCCATTTGTTACGATATCAGGAATAATTGAAGTTAGCTCCGAGGCCCCAAACGGTGTTGAAATCGTCAAGGAAGCTCTTATGAAGGCCAAGGAGTCGGGAGATAACATAGACATATACTATGTCGGCTCACCCAAGTACAGGATAAGGGTTATAGCAGAGGATTATAAGACAGCGGAGAAGATAATGAAGAACGCTGCTGATAAGGCTATAGAGTACATAAGCAAGGCAGGAGGGCACGGAGAGTTTCACAGAAAGGAGGCCTAAATGCGCTCCATAATGAAGAAATGCCCTGTTTGTGGAAGATATACGATGGAAGATGAATGTCCTGTCTGCGGTGAGAGGACAGTATCTCCACTGCCTCCAAGATTTTCTCCTGAAGACAGGTATGGGAAGTACAGGAGAGCGCTTAAAAGGATGGGTGATTGAATGAAAGAGGTCATAATAAAATTGGTAAAAGAGATAGATATGAAGGATGTTACCCTGATAGAGGGGCTTCCGGGTGTGGGAAATGTGGGAAAGCTCGCTCTGGACCACATGATAAATGTTCTCAAGCCGGAGCATTTCGCAAACATATACTCAAAACATCTCCCTCCGCAGGTTCTTCTGGACGATGAGGGAATAGCATCCCTGGTTGCTCAGAAGCTCTACCACTACAAGAAAGAGGATGAACACTTTGTATTTCTGGCAGGTGAGTATCAGGGAGCATCCGCCGAAGGCCAGTATGAACTCGCATACGAGCTCCTGAGATTTCTCTCAGATAATTACGGATTGAAGAGAATTTACACCCTTGGAGGCTATGGCTTGGGAAAGATGCTTGAAGAGCCGAGGGTGCTGGGCGCAGCCACCTCCAAGAAAATAGCCGATCTATTCA
>JALSOU010000096.1 GCA_026986305.1 Thermoplasmata archaeon
AGTGGATTTGAAATTCACCGCAAAGGGAAAGCATACGATGACTGTGAATGCGAATTTTTACAACGCCTCCACTTATCACAGGAAATTCTATGTGTTCGCAGGAGAGGATGAATTCTCAAAATACGAAGAGAGATTAAACGACCTCATTGCAAAGGTGCGGAAATACATGGATATAACGGTGGATACCAATTCCCTTCGCAATAGATACTACAGCGGAGACAAGAGCGCTTTAAATGACTTGAAATCAATGATAAGGGTTGAAGCCCTTACGCTCACGGCGGCGGTTATGATGGACCACTACGCTGAAAATCTGGCCAGCACTGCTGTTGATGTAATATCATTCAAAACCCTTCTGAACATGCTCATGGAGAAGATGAAGGAGAGCGCAACATACAAGGAAATAGTTGAAACGATGATTGAGAAGATTAACACCCTTATCGGGAGGATCACCACGAAGTTGAAGATAGACGAATCCCTCATAGATGAAATATCCGACGCTGTTGCTGAAAAAGCCGGAGAATCACTGGACTCAACCATTTCTCATTATAGGGAGACTGTGAAAGACCGCATAAAAAGCATGTTCTTCGGACCACTTAAAGATGCACACGACAGCATGATAAACCAGCATCTAAGCAAGGAGGAAGAAGCGAGAAGGAGGATGCTGATCTACCAGTATGCGGAAGACGGGGTAGGAACAGAGAATCTATTCTCAGGAATCTCTGAGATTTCCCAGAGCATAGATGAGGCATCGTCAATAGTGGGTGGATTTTTGGGCGGCGCTCCCTCATACAAGGCAGCTGTTGAGATAATAGGGAAATCAGCCTCAATTCTGGCAGTGACTGCAGACGGCCTCAACAACTACAACTCTTACAAGGTTATAAGCGACATAGTGGATGCCTATGAGGGCAATGAAAGAGGAACACGCGGTGTTGATGAAGATAACTCCGGAATAATAGTGAGAATAGAGATGTCAGGAAACGAAAGCCTGCTGTCGAAGATAAAATCCATGGAATCGCTTAATTACACTGAGCCAGCCTTAGTTATTGAGCAGATCAAGGCTCTCACTTATTCTTACATGGTTCTTGAGCACGGTGGAAACAAGGCTATGCTTTCAGCCAGCTCAGAGAGATATGCTGTATGGGTGAAGGAGAGCGCTGAGATGGAAGGAAAAAAGATGCTCAACATATCTATTCCAGACACGGTTATCGCCAACAAAAGCTTCAACATAAGCATAGAAAGCAGCTTTTCAACCACCCTTTTTGCAGGAAACCAGAGCAAATACGGGAAGAGCGCTCTTTTCACCCTGTCTCTTCCACCGGGAACCCACAGGATAAAGGTGGGTGCAGGCGATTACTATCGGTTTTTCAACATAAGCAGCATAGACCCATCTGCAGTCTCTTGGAGAAAGTTGGGTTCTGTGGTGTGTGCAGACACTCCTGAGGGTCTGGTGGCGATAGATCCTAAGGACTTTGGAGCAAGCCCTGAGCAGATAATAAATGAATCTCATGAAAACGGCGGAAACACCGAAGGTGGAAACAATAGCAATGGAAACGAAAACGGGAGCGCTGGCAATGGAACATCCACCGGGACCTCAGAAAACAGCGCCTTTTCTGGGATTTTGGAGAAATACTACCTTCCCATACTCATGGTGGCTTCTATAGCTGTGATAGCGGCAGCATACATCTTTCTTAGAAAAAGATCAAAGGAGCCTGTGGAGAAATCCGAAGATTCTGAAGAAGAACCGCCTACCAACCTTTAAATACCCTCTTGACAGAGTAATATTGCCCCGGATGCGAAGGGAGCCCTGAACAGTGATGGGCTCTGCAAGTTCCGGGGAACAGCATGGATTCCGTACGGGTCCCTGTGGGACGCCGGCGTGTCGTCGGAGAATGGCCTCAGGTCAACCCCGGAGTCCTACAATCCCCCGGCATGGGTCAGGGCCCGGAGTGAGCGATGCCCTCTATGATGGGTTCTGTTAATGTCGGGGGACAGCCAAACTTTAAAATCATAGAGTTTTTTGCTTGCCGCATGAAGGAGCGCATATTCATAGGCGTGGCATGGCCTTATGCCAACGGAGAAGTTCATGTGGGCCATATCGCTGGCTGCTATCTAGGAGCGGACATATTCGCCAGATATCACCGAATGAAAGGAGATGAGGTCCTCATGGTGTCTGGATCAGACCAGCACGGCACGCCCATAACCGTCACAGCTGAAAAGGAAGGGGTAAGCCCTGAGGAGATAGCTGAGAGGTATCATGAAATAAACAAGAGGGCCATGGAGCGCCTCGGAATCTCCTTTGATCTTTACACGAAGACTCATACAGAGCATCACGCTCAGGTTGTCAAGGAATTCTTTCTGGACCTTCTGAAAAAGGGATATATCGATAAAAAAAGCACTGAGGAGGCATACTGCCCGAAGTGTGAGCGCTTCCTACCTGACAGGTATGTTGAAGGCACATGCCCTCACTGCGGCTATGAGCATGCGAGGGGAGACCAGTGCGATGAGTGCGGAAAAACTCTGGACCCTAAGGACCTAATAAACCCGAGGTGCAAGCTCTGCGGCACGACACCCATATTCAAGGAGACTGAGCATTTCTTCCTCAAGCTGAGCGCTCTCCAGCCAGAGATTGAGAGGTTCATAGAGGAGAAGGGCAAGAACTGGAGCTCAGGGGTGCTGAAATTCACCAAGGGCTGGCTTAAAGAAGGCCTGAAGGACAGAGCTATCACGAGGGATATCTCATGGGGAATCCCTGTTCCTGTTGAGGGCTTTGGGGGTAAGAGGATATATGTGTGGTTTGAAGCGGTGATAGGCTATTACTCAGCATCAAAGCTCTGGGCAAAGGAAAAAGGAGGCGACTGGGAGAAGTTCTGGAACGAGGATGCGAAGCATTACTACTTCATGGGTAAGGACAATATTCCTTTCCATACCATAATCTGGCCAGCCATGCTCATAGGAAGGGGAATGAAGACGCCGGATTACATCATAGCGAATCAGTACCTCAGGTTCAGCGGACAGCAGTTCTCAAAGAGCAGGGGCGTGACCCTTGAGATAAACGAATTTCTGGATAAGTACGATGTGAATGCCCTCAGGTTCTATCTCACCTCAATAATGCC
>JALSOU010000097.1 GCA_026986305.1 Thermoplasmata archaeon
TCATTCTCTTATATCTTGCGAGTACATCCGTGTATGTGTAGCCCCTCATGTGGCCAACATGCAGGTATCCTGAAACTCCGGGATATGCGAATATGATGAAGAACTTCTTTCTGTCATCTCTCTTTGCTTCGTAGAGCTTCGCAGAATTCCAGCGCTCTCTCCACTTGCGCTCTATTGACTGGAAGTCATATTCGGGCATGAGAGGGGTTTAAGGCATGGGGAATATAAAGATAACCGTTATGCTATCCATTTAACAGCCGTTAGTTAATGGCGGTTAACTAATGACAGTTAACTTTATATCTGTAGGCAATATGTCAGACCATGGAACTGGTAGTACATCGGAGAGAAACCGAGAATATAGGAAGAAATTGGGCACTTGTATATGGAAGAAGAAAGGTGGGTAAGACATTCATGCTTAGGAGATTTTACCCTTGGGACTATTTTGCCTTGATAAGTAGAGATGGTTCCATATGGATAGATGGTCTAGATATAGAAAAATTTACAGACATAGACGAATTTCGGAGATTTCTATCAAAAGCTCTTAAAAAAAGGAAAAAAGTGGTTATAGACGAGTTTCAGAGATTGCCTCTCAATATATTGGAGATATTGGCAACCTTACATCCTTCCGGTACACTGATACTTTCAGGTTCAAGCATGAAAGTTTTGAATACAGTGTTGGGAAAGAACTCTCCTCTTTTAGGCATGTTAGAAGAGCATTTCATCGATCTAATACATCCACAAGATTTATTGAAAGAGCTGGAGATGCATGATTATCTGGATTATCTCCCCTATTTAAGGGATCCTTGGCTAATACCCATGATGAAAGGGAATTCCATATTAAAAGACCTGTATAATGTAGTGGTTCACACACCATTTACCATTCCTTCCCTTATTGGAGAAATCTTTACAGAAGAAGATAGAAAACTGACTTCCACATATGAAGGGATAATTGAATCCATAGGTGCGATGCATGGAAAAGCATCTGAGATATCGTCTATTTTATATCATAAAGGATTGATATCTAGAGATTCTCCTTCCGCGGTGGCACCATATATAAAAAACCTAGTCAAGATGGGAATTTTAAAGGAAATAAGGATTTCCGGGAAAAAATCGGTGATATATCGCATGAAATCTCCAATATTTTCTGTATTCTATTATCTTAGAGATAAATACGATTTGGAAATCCGTATTCCTTCGTTCGAGGAGGCAAAAGAAAATATAATGAAAATACATAGCTATTGTTACGAGGATTTTGTAGCAAACCTTATGGCAGATATCCATAATACTTATCTCAGCTATTCTTATGAGCCAGAAATCGATGGGATAGCAGTTGATAGAAAGGGAAGACCTGTTTTTGCAATAGAAGTAAAGCATGGAAATATAACTCAAAAAGAGGTTTCAAATTTTGTAGATAAAACAGAAAAGTTAGGAGGAAAAAGGGTTGTGGTGGCTAAAAATAGGATAGAGTATGAAGATGTAATCTCCTTAACTCCTGAAGACATTAAGGAGATTATACTTTCATGGAAACCAATAATAAAATAAATATTTCCATCATTAACACTCGTTTATGGCTATATTATCGCCGCATTCCTCAGCCATTCAAGGTCGTTGTTGTAGAGGTCCCTGAGGTCCTCAAGTCCTAGCCTGAGCATGGCTAAGCGCTCCAATCCAAGCCCCCATGCGAGGACAGGGTATTTTATTCCGAATGTCTCCGTAACTTCAGGCCTGAATATCCCTGCTCCGCCCAGCTCAAGCCATTTTCCATTGAACATCACCTCAACCTCAAGACTAGGCTCAGTGTAAGGGAAATAAGCAGGTCTTACCCTTATCTCATCAAAGCCCATCCTTGAGTAGAACTCTTTGAGAAGGCCTATGAGCATCCTTAAATTTGCGCCTTTTTCACATGCGATACCCTCAATCTGGTGAAACTCAGGAAGATGGGTTGAATCTATGGCCTCCCTCCTGAAAACCCTACCTATGGACATCACCCTGAAAGGAGGTTTTGGCTTCTTCGCAAGGTATCTGACGCTGTTTACTGTTGTGTGAGTCCTCAGCATGGCTCTTTGAGCTTCCTCTACGCTCCATTTATATCCCCATCCCTTTGATATGCCTGCGCCGTTTTCATGCACAGCCTTAACTTTTTCTATGTATTCAGGCATGTCTATATCCATTTTTTCAGGCTTTTTAAGGTAAAATGTGTCCTGCATCTCCCTTGCGGGATGGTCCTGAGGCATGAAGAGGGCATCCATGTCCCAGAAAGCGCTCTGCACATAGTCCCCTTCTATCTCGGTGAAGCCCATTTCAAGGAATATCTGGCGTATCTCGTCAATCATCCTTGAAAGCGGGTGGGATTTTCCACCGTAAATTGATGGTGCAAAGGCGTGGACATCGTATTTCCTTATCTCCATCTCCCTCCACTTTCCGCTCCTTACTATCTCAGGTGTTAGCTGGGAGATTTCCTCCTTTATCTCAATGCCCATCTCAATTACTTTTTTCCCTTCTTCTGTGAGCTCAGCGATCCTCTCCACCCTCTCTATCTCTTTAACCGCTTTTCTGGATTTCAGCACCTTTCCCATCTTCGGATCTATTTCTTCTCCTTTTATGAGCTTTTCAAGCGCTACCTCATCTTCTTCCAGACTGTTGAGAGCTTCTTTTCCTTTATCAGTTATCGTTAGCACGGTTTTTCCATCCTCTTTTGAGATGTCACCCCAGCCCCTTCTCTTTAGCCAGCCCATTCCCGGCGATATCTCCTTTTCACTGAGAAATCCTGCCTTTTTTATCTCATCCAGAGTCACTTTCCCTCCCTTCACAGCCATGTATTTTAGTATGGAGCGCTCCGGAAGCTCCCTGTCTCTGAGGGGCTCATACTCCAAAATAACATTCTCATGTATCTTTACAAGTCCTTTTGATTTGAGCCATGAAAGAGCGTTCATCACCTCAACCTGTGAGCTGAAGCCGCCTTTTTCCATTATCTCCTCAACCTTCATAGTTCCATCTTTAAGGGCGAGGAGCGCTCTCTTTTCAAGCGGGCTGAGTTTATCACGGATGTCGGTCATCGGTACAGG
>JALSOU010000098.1 GCA_026986305.1 Thermoplasmata archaeon
AGATACTTGAAAAAGCCTCAAAGGAAGAGCCGATAATAGATGCCGTTGATGAGTACGGAGTAAGAAACAGGATATGGATGCTCACCGACCCCGATGATATAAGGGCGATTCAGGATGTTATAGGGCCTGAGCAGGTGGTAATAGCTGACGGGCATCACAGATATGAGACAGCTGTTACATTCAGGGACGAGATGCGCTCCCAGTTTCCAGATTACACAGGTGACGAGGCGTTTAACTTCAGAATGACTCTCATGGTTCCCATACAGGATGAAGGGCTTGTGGTGCTGCCGACTCACAGGTTGCTGCTTAAACATGAGCTTAAAGAGGAGCACATAAAGGAGATTGAGAGGTACTTTGAAACTCGGGAGCTTGATAGGAAAGAGGTAGAGGAGTTCCTTGAAAAGAAGAGGGAAAAGAAGGCATTTGTTGCCTATGATGGGCGGAGATTCATCGGAATGGTGCTGAAAGACATGGATGCCATACAGGACTTTTTCAGGCATGAGTACAGCGAGGAGTACAGGAATCTGGATGTTGTGGTGCTCAGAGATGTGATATTTGAGGGAATTATGGGAGCTGTGGATTTAAAGATAGATGAGAGCATAGCCTACGAGAGATGGATAGATGATTCCATAAGAAGAGTGGATTCTGGAGATGCGAAGGTTGCATTTCTCATGAATCCCACAGGAGCTGATCAGGTTCTGGCTGTTGCGAAGAACGGGGAGCGCATGCCTGAGAAGAGCACAGACTTCTATCCGAAGATGGTTTCAGGCACGACCATGATGGATTTGCTGGATAAGCTCAGACCGTCAATATAGCTTTTATTTATTTTCTCTTCAATTTATTGAAGAGCTCTGGTTAAGAATAATCATAACCATAAAACTTGTCCTGATGAATAGTAAAAAGAAGCCACGAGGACGGGGTGTTCGACAATAGGAGAAGATAAGATCCGAAAAAATTCGAGTTGGAATTACCTATAAGAGAGGGATTAGTGGAATAATTAAAAAGTAACATATTTATAAAAAACATGCAATAGTAGATAGAATAATAGAAACTATAAGAGGTGCCAAAATAAACGCCTCTATATATTTATTTTCACCAATATAATATATGAAATCATCAATTAAAAGTTTTCTTACTGAAAGATAGAAACCAGAAATAAGAGCAATGTTTGTAAGGGAAATTATAATGGTGCTTTCCTTAACCAATCCTATAAAAGGAGAGATGAAAGCGAGAAGACCTGACAAGATAGGAATTAGGAATGTTAAAAATAAAGTAACTCTTGAATTGATATCAAGTCCTATACGGTAGAACAGAGATTTTCCTTTTTCTCCTTCTAGTGGGTGAATGATAAAATGATATACTTTTGAGATAGTATTTCCATGTTTAATCAGATAAGAATTGTCCCGTTCTAAGTCAACTTTTTTTATTTTCTTTGCTTTATCTTTTTTTTCTAAACCGATTAAAAACTCCTTAAATTCCTTTCTCCCTTTCATCTTTTTTTCACTTAGTTTTTTAATGTTTGGACTGCCCATGACGACATAAACTTCTTTTAATACAAAATATTTCGGTAAATACAATCTTATCTCTGCCTCTTTTGTAGTAGGCGGACTAAACCCAACTTTTAGAGGGGTTTTTCCAAACATCTTTTGATATGGATATGCAATATAAATAAAATCTAATATTATCTCATCACCTATGTGATACTTAGAAAGACCGTTATAGTGGATCAAGACATAACGCTTACCGTTTTCTTCTATTCTTTGATATATCAATCTTCTTCCGTTATGGTCTTTGATTTTTAAATATGGGACTCTTAGGTGATAAAACGGATCTGTAAATTTTATATATTTGCCCGTCCAATCTGCTATATCAACTCTTATTACGCAACGAAAACGATCCTTTGCCCCTACAGAGCTATCATGCTCTCTTACAATAATTTCTCTATATCTATTCTTCTGCCCAGTAACATCCAAAACATCTGTCATAGTGGCTCCTACCTCACTTAGAGTGGTTTGGGCTCTTCACCACGCTCTACATCTGGATCTGCAACGTAGTTTCCTGTCATTTTCGCCTCCTTTGATATTTGAGTGTGGATCTCCTAATAAACACATAGTATATAAAACTTCCTTTTCAATGTGCTCTGTTGCATAACTCATTTTGAGTTACGCAACATCTCATTCTTTCCATAACTCGCTTAGAGTTATGGATATAGAGCGCATTCACATGTTTAAAAGCAGCATGTTATATATCATGAATTTTCTCTTTGCCTCCTGAATTGCAGAGCGCTCTCTTCTCTCCGAAGATCCTTTTCACAGCGGAAAATGTTCCTTCAACTGCCCATCTTTTTCCATAACCATGTTTTTTCTTCCATTCATCATACCCAAGCTCTTTCAATTCTCTAACACATTTCTTTCTGTATGGTGAGCCTTTAGCAAGGGTATTGGCATTCTTTCTTATCTTTATTCCAGCCTCAATCCCTTTCTCTTCTAAAAGATTGAAAATCTATCTTGTGTCATAAGCTCCGTCTGCAAGAACCTTTTCAATATTTGCTATGTTTTCAGCCTGAGAAATCAGATTTATTGAAGATTTTATGGTCTGAAATCCGTTCATCGGTTATCTCTATACCGAGGATTTTCGTTGTTTTAACATCCACCGCTATGTGTACTTTCCAACGACTTCCTGAAGGAATTCTAGCTCGCAACTACTGTTGCGTGTCCATCCTCAGCTTTCTGGTTATCTAGCAGAAACTACCGTAGTATGGTTTATATGCTCTAATACCTTCGAGTAGAAATCTATTTGTGCAAGAAAGGATAAACTCAGATAAACTTTTTAATACCCATTATTTTCCAGTGGCATGCGTGACTATATGCTATCGCTTCTGATATGGATAGTGCTTCCATTGATCCTAATAGCCTTCAATGTCATATTCTCATGGAATATACTCTTCCTGATTTGGGAGATGGTGTGGTTAGGTTTCGGTATTTTTGTAATTGGCGTTAATGATGAAGATTAGCAGGTGATGAGGGAGACCCCTT
>JALSOU010000099.1 GCA_026986305.1 Thermoplasmata archaeon
GGGCTTCACGCTGAGCAAAACGCTGTGATTCAGGCTGCCATATTCGGTGTGAGCATAGATGGAGCTACGATATATGTGACAAATCACCCGTGCAGCGTCTGTGCTAAGATACTGGTGAATGCAGGGGTAAAGGAGATAGTGTACGATACATACTACCACGATGAGTTGGCCGAAGATATACTCAAAGAGTCAGGGGTAAAGGTAAGGCAATTCAAAGCGCCGGAGTGGAGGGAATTTGAGAAATACCTCAAAGGTATCCATGGATTTTAAATCCCGTATAATCAGGTTTTTTCTTCCGATTTTTCTCGCCCTCCTTGTTGCATTAGCCATTGTGGTTTCCCCTGATTTTCCAGCATATGCTGCCACAGTTGGGACATTCTTCTTCGCTTTCGGCACAGGGGAGATATCCGCAATAATCGTTGGTTCAGCCCTTGGAATAAACCCATTCATGGCTGCGCTCCTCGTAACATTCATGGAATCCGACATATCCCTGTTCATAGCTTGGAACTTCGATTACCTGAAAAAGATTCCCAAAATTGGGAGATACATAGGAAAATACGAGGAAAAAGCAGGGGAAGTCATAAAAAAGAGAAAATCTCTGGAAGAACTTGGATTCTTCTTCATATTCATAACCATGTTCATACCGCTCCATGGCACAGGCGCTATAACCATGACCCTTGTGGGTAGATTGATAGCGCTAGGCCACAGAAAGACATGGCTTGCGGTAACTTTAGGGAGCTTAGTCAGGTCATTGCTGGTAGCTGGACTCATATATTTCGGGTTTTCACTCCTCTGAAAACCGCAACCACATCCTTTCCTACGGTGTATGCCCTCTCCGCACCAAGATTTTTCATGTACTCCAAGAGCTCTTTCTCTGAAAACTGCCATTTTTCCCTGTTTTTAAGGGGATTTATGCCATCCGCATCCCCAAATGTAGAATCCCACAGAACCCTCAACGCTTTTGGAAGCCGAACATTGAAAGCGCTCACTGGCTCTATGACTATGACCTCATGGAATTTTTTCCTCATACTCTCTATTAGCTCCCCTTCTTTGGGAGTTATGTGGTGAAGGACATCCACCGCTACGCCCACGTCTGCCTCCTGAAACTCGTCCTTCAATATGTCTCCGACGCTGCAATTAAAGCCCTTTTTTCTGGCATATCTCACGAACCTTTCGTTTAAATCCATACCCACATACCTTTCTTTACCCAGATAACCGCCAAGGAGGGCTGGGCCGCAGCCCACTTCAAATACTCTCCTCTGCCCTGCAATCTTCCTTATCTCCTCATATCTTCTCTCCAGCTCCCTGCCGTGTATCATTTTAAGCACAAATATGTAGAACTTCGGACTAATGTACATCAGGCTTCTCATAGGCCTTCATCACCCTCTTTACCACAGATCTCCAGTCGTACTCCTTTCTCACCCTTCGGAGCGCTCTCCTCTCAAAGTCCTCCCTTTTCCCAGCATCTTTCATCAGGTCAACCATGGCCTTTGCCAGCTCGGAAGGCTCTGAAGGAGGCACAAGCATACCGTATTTTCCATTACCTAGTATCTCCTGAATGCCCCCCACCTCTGTGCCTATAACAGCTGTGCCTGATGCCATGGCCTCAAGTATGACTATTCCAAAGGATTCCCCGAATGAGGAGGGCAGGACGAAGATGTCTGCAGATGAGAACAGAGCATTGAGTTTTTTGTCGGGAACATATCCCAGAAATTCCAGATTTTCATCTATACCAAGGGCTTTTGACATGGATTTAAGCACAGCTTTTAGCTTCCCCTTTCCCGCTATTCTGAGCCTTGCCTCTGGGATTTCCCTCAAAACCTCCCTGAAAGCCAGTATAAGTGTAAACAGGCCCTTTTTGCTCACCAGCCTACCCACATAGAGGAAAAAAGGCTCATCGCCGAAGCCCATGATTTTCCTCGCTTCAACCTTGTCCATGGCCCTGAATCTGGATGTATCCACACCGTTAGGTATCACAGTAACTGGAACATCTGTGAAATAGGAGATGAAGCGCTTTGCCGACTCGCTCACCGCTATTATCTCATCTGCCTTTGAGAGCATTATCCTGTAAACAGGGTAGCCGTAGCTGAGAGCGCTCCACAGGTACTCATAGTCAGGCATGAATGAGACTGTATGTGTGGTGAGTATTCCCTTTATTCCAAGCTCATCGGCGATACTGAGAGCGCTGAGAGGCATCCTTGAAAAGGCATGGTGGGCATGGACAACATCAAAACCTCCTTTCTCTATGATTTCCTTCATCTCTCTGGACGCCCAAGGAGATATGTTCAGCCTGAAAAAAGGGTCTTTCGGACCTTTTATCACATGCACAGGCACATCAACAGGCATCTCATTCCTTTTCCATGAGGAGCTTATTATCTCAACATCCACCCCGTTTTTCAACAGAAACTCGGTTAGCTGTCTGACATGTACCGCAACACCTCCTGCTCTGGCATCAAACCACTCAACAACCATGGCCACTTTCATTCAAACCTCGCTCCGCAGTGAGGGCATATCACAGCATCTTCGGGAATCTCCTTCCCACATTCAGGGCATATGAAAACCTCTTCTACCAGCCGATAACCGCATTTACCGCAGAAAACATCATCTTCAAACACCATGGCTCCGCAGTTCGGGCATCTCAGAATTTCATATCCACATTTCCTGCAGAATCTGTCACCTTCAAGGAGAGGAGAGCCACAGTTCGGACACCGCTCTCTTTTAGTATACTGCTCTTTTCTTATTTCCGCAACATCAGCGCCATCTACACCGGATTTTTCTTCAATGGCTGCACTTTCACCAATGCCTGCATCCTCTGATATTTCCGACTCTGCCTCTCCAGAGGTTTTTCTATGTCCTTCAACCTCAAGCTCTTCAAGCTTTATGTACTCCACCACTTCCCCTTCTGCGCTCTTCCTCGCCTTAATTGCCATGGAAAACGCCTTCTCATAGTTCTCTGATTCAAAATTCACTCTGGCTATTCTCAGCAGTTCAACAGCATCATCAGTCTTTCTCCCTTCCTCCTTCGCTTTCTCAATGGCATCGTCAGCCCTTCCCATCTCAAATTTTGCCTGCAGATAATAGGGTGGAAACTTCTTAAATACCTCTTTCGGGCTCTCCTCTTCCTCATTCTCCGAAGGGGTGGGGGCTTTCAGTATGTCTGTGCCTTCCTGATGCTCTTTGTTTGCTTTGAGAGCTTCGGCCTTAGCCTCTTTCAGAAGTTCCTCTGCCCTGCTGTACATCCCTCCAGCCATGGCTATCTCCGCCTGATCCACCAAGGATTCTGCCTTTGCAACATTCACCCCCCTCTCTTTCAGTATTTTCAAAAGTGTTTTACTGGTACTTATGGAGCTTTCAATCTCTTCTTTCATCCTTTTTCCGCTCTTTGGAAGGCCTTTTTCAGCATATTCCTCCCTTTTCTTCCTTATTGCTCTGGCCAGTGCCAAGGCCATTGTGAGGATAAGGAGAAGCACAGATGCCAGCACTATCACATACATCGCAGGGTCCATATCAACAGGACCCCATCTCCAAAAAGGATAAAAGGGTTTCTGTAAAATTTCCCTTTTAGAAACCGGGCCTTATCTTCTTCCTGCTTATCTTTATGCCGCCGGGAGTGGCCATCAGTATGTTCTTTGCTATTCCGGCAACATCCCCTCCTGTATCCCTTGCCACGGATTTAAGCTCACCTATGACCCTTTTTAGCTCAAGATCATCGTTTGCCATCATCGTGAAATCTATTACCAGAATGTTGCCGTTGTAAAGCTCATTTACTATATCGGCCAAATCCTCATATCTTGAGATTTCAGCCACCTTCACAACAGAGTTTGCACCGCTGAGGGCTGCAGCCTCATCCGGAAACTCCATCTCAGCGAGGTCTATGTACTCTCCGGAGCCTCTCTCATGCTCCTTTATCATCGGTATCATCTTCTTTGTTTTTTTGAGGAATCCGCCTACCATATCGTTAGCCTCCTTTGGCTCTTAGCCCCTTATCGCTTTATAGAATAAAAAGCTATCGCTTATTCTTGCATATTAAAAATAATAAAATATATAAATATAATATCTATATATTATATATTTCTTCATATATTTTATCTATTCTTGAAACAACAAAACTAGAATCATATTTTTTATAGATATAATTAAATATATTTTTATATCTTTTATAATCATACATCATCTTCTCCACCGCTCTTTCCAAAGAAGAAAAAGATCCAAAATCATATATATTACCAAGACGGGCATTGACAATTTCTGGAGGGCCGCCAACATTTGGAACAACTACCGGCGTATTTAAAGAAAGAGATTCTATAACAGTATATCCAAAAATTTCATAATAAGACGTTAAAATACCGAATTTTGCGCCTCTTAAAATAGATAAATATAAATTTTTTGAATTTTTATATTTAAATGTATTTATAATTTTAATATTTTTAGGTATGTCTTTTATTCCTATCGCTTTTAAACCTTCAATAGTTACATCTTTTCCATGAATTACAAAGATTTCATCTGGAAAACTTTTTGCCAGATTGACAAAATCTTGAGGCCTTTTATAACTTGGAGAATTTATCCTAGCACCCAACCAAACAACATATCCTTTATCTTTTAAATTAAAATTATTAATTATATTTTTATAATTATTTGTATTTTTTATAATTTTTTGTACAGAAATCATATTAGGAATAGTTCTTACATCTAAATGTGGATATATATCATATATTTGCTTTTTAACCCAATTAGATACAGATATTATAACATCTGCATTGCTTATATTTTTATATAATAAATTATAATATTTTATCCAGTATTTCCATGGAGTAGATGAGTTTTTTAATTGCTCCTTAAGAATCTCCTTAGAAGGGGTGGAATGAATAGTCGCTACAAATCTAAGTTTTTCTTTTCTCCTTAGTTTGGAAACCAAACTCATAAGATATGGGGGGGTATGAACATGCACTATTTTAAACCTCTTTATTTTCCCAGAATAAACAAATGAAAAAGGATCAAATCTTCCATCAAACATAGTTATAAAATTAGCATATCTTTTAAATATTCCGTTTGGAGGATATATTATTGGAATAATATTATATTTTGAATATTTTATTATTTCATTTATATGCTCGTGAACTCCACCAAATGGAGTTCTACTTATGCTGCATATGGCTATATTTTCTAATGCCATCTTTTTGCCTCCTCATAACAATAACTTCTTATACTTGGAGGAAAACTTATGAACTCAAGAGTTTCGTGCTCTTCTAAATTTATCTGTAATAAGTTTCTATACCACATACGACATACATCTTTAGGATCTCTCTTTTCTCTAAATGGCAAACTTATAACATAAGCGACAAATGTAAGTGGCATCCAGAAAAGATATAAATTAGGCTTAGAAGACCAACCCTTTATCTCATCAATCCTATCTTTTAATGAATACTCTGATCTAGCGATAAATCTATCTTTTTCTGATATTAACTTTCTAAATATTATTTTTAATATATTATTTGTTTGTCGTCTTTCTTTTTCTTCTAAGATCCAATTCTGTCCCAATACTACTGGAGTCCATTTAAAAGCATTTATACGTAACAACCTATACCATAAATCAAAATCTTCTCCCCATTGTAAATTTCTCCAACCCCCAACTTTTTCCACTAGTTGTCTTGGATATATCCCTAAATAAGGGGCATGGAGCGCAAATTTTTCATGATTTGGAATATTTTCATATATTTCAATAAATGAAAACCATGTTGGATAGTATACGGTATCTAAATCCACAGCTATTATATATTTTCCTTTTGAATTTTTATATGCTATCTGTCTTCCAAGACCACGTTTACATTTTTTTTCTATAACTTTAAAATTTTTATATATTTTTTTATATTTATTAAGTATATCTACAGTACCATCCGTTGATTTACTGTCAACTATTACTACCTCCCAATCTTTTTCATCTATATATGGAAGTATAGAATCCAAACTTTTTTTTATTTTTGATCTAATATTATATGTTGTTGTACATATGGAATATTTTACCATATTACTCACCTACCATTTCTGTTATTATTTTTACTAGCCTTTCTTCCCTCATTTCCAATGGAAACATGTTTTTTATCCTTTCTCTTGCTTTTTTACCCATATCCTCAGGAGCCTCTAAAGCTTTTTTTATTGCATACGCAGTAATTTTAGGATCTCCATAAGGTACATAAAATCCAACATCACCCATGGCTGTTGAAATTCCATCTATACGAGTTCCCACAGGAATACACTCACAAAGCATCGCTTCACACAATGTATTTGGTAACCCTTCACTTATCGAAAGCTGACAATAAACCTTAGCTTTTTGATAGTAGGACAAAAGTTTTTCTTGAGGCAGCATCCCTATTACTTCAACATTTTTAGGAGCAATTTTTTGAATGTATTCTCTAATTCCGTTTTTCACACCAACTATTAAAAATTTTACATCTGGAATATATTTTGCAGATTTTATAAAAGTGTCGATGCCTTTTATTTTAATTCTTTTAATATTTTTTATAGAAGCTACTGTTAATACCATTCTTTCTTTATTTCCTTTTTTTAACCAATAATTTGGATCGTATGTTGTAGGAAGATACTCAATGTTATTTCCATCCAATTTTGCATTTTTCATGGCTTTTTTCTTTAAAGATGGGTCTACTACCAAAATTTTATTTGTATTTTTTAATACATATTTTGCTGGAATCTTTTCCTTTAAATTTGCAAATGCACCATATTTTATTTCCGGAACAGAAGCCACATCAAATCCGCCGACAACAATTAAAGAAAGCTTTTTGTGTTTTTTTGAATAAAAAATTCCTGGAAAAGTGTGCCAACCAGCGAACCAACCAAAAAATATATCCGATTTTTTAACGCTCTTTTTTACTCTTAAAATATATCTAGACCATTCACTGCTTTTCTTTGGTACATCTATAATATCCAAGTAAAAATGCTTTTTTAATATCTCTATATCTCTCTGTACAAAGGTTGAATTCAGAGGGCCTACGAAAGTTATGCGGACATTCTCACCATCCTTAGGAGCCATTGGTGGTGATTATGCGGACTGATATATGGTTTTTACTGTGAAGCGATCAGTAAAACTTCCTGTTTTTCAGTAGATAATCTATAAGAGCCTTATCGCTATGTATGTCCATCTCGTGCCAGTCCTTTTCATCTATCCTCTCACCAATATGTCCTACCTCCGCCTTTCTAATATTCAGACCTCACCCCTACACATATTATGACCGCAAAAAACTCAGAAAAATACTGAAAAAACACAGGAATGTATCTTTTTCAGACATGAAGATTCATCCAGACACAATGCTCTTGCTTGCTGTTTCAGATCTTCTCATAACAGATTGGTCCTCGATATACACAGACTTTCTTGTTACCAGAAGGCCCATAATATTCATGGAGCACAGAACTGATCTTTTCACAAATAGCAGGGGAAAATCGCTTGTCCCTCCTGAGATGAGGCCGGGAATAATTGCTAAAGGAGAGGAGGATTTCTTCAATGCTCTCGCCGCGGTATTAAAAGGGAAATACAAAATAGATGAGGATTTCTATGATGATTGCCTCAGGACCATACATGGAAACACAGATGGAAAGGCAGCTGAAAGGGTTATTGAGGTTATAGATGCTTTGATTAAAAAATAATAATTTAAATTATTGCAGACTGCTAGAAAATTGGATAAAAACTTATATCTGTGATTGCATGCTAGACTGTGATTCCATGAGCGACGATGTGAAGTCTGCTAAAAGAAATGCCAAGATGATGGCGAAGAGCGCAAAGAGGATGCAGGAGATCGCCAAACTAAGAGCCAAGGCTGCGAAGTTAAAGGAAAAGATAGCTAAGCATGAGGCGAAGATAAGAAAGCATGAAGAGGAGATAAAAAAGCTCAAAATGAAGGCAAACAGGCTGGAGCAAAAGGCAAATCAGCTTGAAGGAAAAACAGAAAGGTACTGACGGTGCGAAAATGCTGGAAAAAAAAGAGCTCCTTGAACTGTCGGTGAAAGCGAATGCTATTCGTAGACATATAATAGATATGGTGTACAATGCAGGCTCCGGACATCCGGGAGGCTCTTTATCGGCCACAGATATATTGGTAGCGCTCTATTTCAAAATAATGAGATATGACCCTAAAAATCCAAAATGGGAGGACAGAGACAGGTTTGTGCTGTCAAAAGGCCACGCTGCCCCTGCGCTCTACGCCGTTCTAGCCGAGCTTGGAGTATTTCCTGTTGAGGAGCTCCTTACCCTCAGAAAAGTGGGGTCCAGACTGCAGGGACACCCTGATATGAGAAAGCTCCCGGGAATTGAGGCGTCCACAGGATCTCTCGGGCAGGGATTGTCCATAGCCAACGGGATGGCTCTTGCTGCAAAGCTTGACAGGAAGCTCTACAATGTGTATGTGATGCTAGGAGATGGGGAGGTTCAGGAAGGACAGATATGGGAAGCAGCCATGTTCGCCTCACACTATAAACTGGACAATCTCATAGCGTTTCTAGACAGAAACAAGCTGCAGATAGATGGGGAAACAGAGCAGGTCATGTCCATAGAGCCAATATCTGAGAAATGGCGTGCTTTCGGATGGGAAGTCAAGGAGATAAATGGCCATGATTTTGACGACATAATCGATGCTGTGGAGTGGGCGAAAGGAGTTAAAGGAAAACCTGCGATGATAATCGCACATACCATAAAAGGAAAGGGCGTGTCGTTCATGGAAGGCTCGGTGCATTTCCACGGAAAACCTCCGAACGATGAGGAGTACAGGATTGCCATAAATGAGCTTGAAGAGGAGAGGAAGAGGCTCATGGAAGAGCTGAGCTCCCTTGGGGGTGCTGAGTGATGTGGGAGATGGCCAGTCAGAGGATGGCCTTCGGAAGGACTCTTGTTGAGATAGGAAGGGAGAACACGGATCTTGTGGTTCTGGGCGCAGACCTTTCCTCCTCCACAAAGACGAGGCTCTTTGAAAAAGAGTTCCCTGAGAGGTTCTTCAACTGCGGAATAGCTGAGGCCAACATGATGGGCGTGGCCGCTGGCCTCGCAGCCTCGGGAAAAACCGTTGTAGCGAGCACATTCGCAGTATTCGCCACAGGGAGATGCTATGACCAGATAAGGCAGAGCATAGCGTATCCGAGATTGAATGTTAAGATCGTCGCCTCCCATGCGGGAATAACCGTTGGTGGAGACGGTGCGTCCCATCAGACAGCCGAGGACATAGCGCTTATGAAGGTGCTGCCCAACATGAGGGTGGTAGTTCCTGCGGATGCGATAGAGACATCCAAAGCCACCAGAGCGATAATAGAATCTGAGGGTCCGTATTACATGAGGATGGGGCGCTCCGATGTTCCCACCATAACTTCTGAGGATGATAAATTTGAGCTGGGAAAAGCAAGTATAATGAGGGATGGAAGCGATGTGGCGATAATAGGCACAGGAATAATGGTTTCTCAGGCGCTCAAAGCCGCTGAGATGCTGAGGCATGAGGGAATAGACGCCATGGTTGTCAATATGAGCACCATAAAACCCCTTGATGAGGAGACCACCATAAAGGCTGCCAGAAGAACAGGGGCCGTTGTCACAGCTGAGGAGCACAGCGTCATATTCGGATTGGGCAATTCTGTTGCCATGACTCTTGGAGAAAAATACCCTGTACCCATAAGAAGGGTTGGGATACCAGATACCTTCGGCGAATCAGGTAACTGGGATGAGCTCATGGTTAAGTACGGTTTAACACCTGAAAACATAGTTTCAGCCGCAAAGGAAGTTATAAAGAAAAAGGAGGAATGAGATGAAGATATTTCTGGATACTGCCAATGTGGAGCACATAAGGGAAGCCGCTTCATGGGGCATAATAGACGGCGTCACAACCAACCCGAGTCTGATAGCAAAAGAAGGCAGGGACTTCAAGGAGGTTGTGAAAGAGATATGCGAGATTGTAGACGGCCCCATAAGCGCCGAGGTCATAAGTCTGGACGCTGATGGAATGGTAAACGAGGCCAGAGAGCTCTCAAAAATCCATAAGAACATAGTGATAAAGATACCGATGACTGTTGAAGGGCTCAAAGCTGTTAAAAGACTGAGCTCTGAGGGAATACAGACCAATGTAACCCTCGTTTTCTCTCCGAATCAGGCCCTGCTTGCCATGAAGGCTGGGGCCACCTATGTGAGTCCCTTTGTGGGAAGGTTGGACGACATAGGGCACGATGGCATGGATCTTGTGGCTCAAATAATGGATATAATAGATAACTACGGTTTTGAGACAGAGGTTATAGTTGCCAGTGTCAGGCATCCCAGACATGTGATAGAGGCAGCGCTTTTGGGAGCGCACATAGCCACTGTTCCATTCGCAGTTCTGGAAAAGATGGTGAAGCATCCGAAAACGGATGAAGGAATAGAGAGATTCCTGAAGGACTGGGAAAAGGTACCGAAGTGATTCCATGGATATTCTGGAAAAAGGAAAACTGCGGCTTGAATGGGCCAGAGAGCACATGGATGCTATGAAATCCGTGAGAAAGGAGCTAAAAGAATCCGGTGTTCTGGAAGGTGTAAAAATATCCATGGCCCTGCATGTGGAGGCAAAGACAGGCATACTTGCCCTCACCCTTCAAGAGGCTGGTGCAAAGGTAAGGCTGGCATCCTGCAATCCCCTTTCAACAGACGATTCCGTTGCAATTGCGCTCCGCGAAGAGTATGGTCTTGAGACCTATGCCAGAAAGGGGGAGAGCAATGAGGAATATTACAGAAACCTGAACACCGTTCTGGACCTTGAACCGCAGATAGTCATAGACGACGGCGCTGACCTGATATTTCTGCTTCACACGAGCAGAAAAGAGCTCTCATCAGGAATATGGGGTGCAAATGAGGAGACCACCACAGGCGTCGTTAGGCTGAGAGCGCTTGAAAGGAGCGGGGAACTGCTATTTCCTGTTATTGATGTGAATGATGCCCATATGAAGCATCTCTTTGACAACAGATACGGCACAGGGCAGAGCACCTTTGACGGCATATTCACCTCAACAAACCTTCTTATCGCAGGAAAGACCTTCGTTGTGGCTGGATACGGCTGGTGCGGAAGGGGCATAGCCATGAGGGCCAAAGGCCTTGGAGCCGATGTGATAGTAACAGAGGTGGATCCCATAAAGGCCATAGAGGCGAGGATGGATGGTTTCAGGGTAATGCCCATGATGGATGCTGTTAAAGAGGCTGATTTCATCGTTTCAGCCACAGGTGTCAAGGATATAGTGAGAAAGGAGCACTTTGAAGTGATGAAGAATGGCTGTGTTATGGCCAATTCAGGGCATTTTGACAACGAAATCTCAAAGAAAGATCTGGAAGAGATGAGCGAAAGCGTGAGGCGTGTGAGGGATTTCGTGGATGAATACAGGCTTAAAGACGGTAGAAAGCTCTATCTACTCGGAGAAGGGAGGCTGATAAATCTCGCTGCTGGGCAGGGGCATCCTATTGAGATAATGGACATGAGCTTCTCAATTCAGGCTCTTTCGGCGGCATATATCGCTGAAAACCACGAAAAAATGGAAAAAAAGGTGTATCAGGTGCCTTATGAGATCGATGAAAAGGTTGCTAAAATAAAGCTGAAATCCATGGGAATAGAGATTGACAGACTTACAGAGGAGCAGATAAGATACATAAACGACTGGAAAGAGGGGACATGATTACTTAGAGGCCACAACATACCTGAGATCATATTTGAATGCTCTGTAAGCTCCATGGAGAGCGCAGATGCTTGAGACTGAAAGAGCGGCTATATATCCTATATCTATCCACAAAATAGTCCTCTTTGATGACTCCGCAGCTATTACAAGGGCTGTAGCGGTAACCACTTCCCTATTTACAATAGGTGCTGGAAACCTGCTTTCAAAGAGGACTGGATATGCATTTTCTATGGTCTGTGGGCTGACTATA
>JALSOU010000100.1 GCA_026986305.1 Thermoplasmata archaeon
TGAGAAAAGGGGAAAGGTTCTGGATTTGGGATGTGGCACAGGGCTTTACACAGAAAGGCTGAGGACCATGGGCTTTGACACCATATCCCTTGATTATTCCGCGAAGATGCTGGAAATAGCTAAAAGTAAGATGAACGGTGAGTTCATAAGGGGCGATGCCCTGAGCCTTCCTTTCAGAGACTCTTCTTTTGATGGCGTGGTTGCCATAACATCCTTTGAGTTCTTTCCAGAGCCTGAAAAAGCGATAGAGGAGATGAAAAGGGTGGTTAAAAACGGAAGATTCATCATCGTAGGGGTTCTTTCAAGGCCTAATTTCTGGTCATGGTCAAGAAGGAAAAAGGAGCTTTATCGGAGCGCTCACTTCTACACATACTTTGAGATGAAGGATCTTTTCAGGCCAGATGAAATCAAGGCATGTCTCTACGCACCTCCGAAGGCAAAGCACCTGAATATCTGGAAAAAGGCAGAGCCTTTCCTCTCAAAACTGCTTCCATTCTTCGGAGCCTTTGTGGTTTTGCTTAAAAGGGTTGAAAAGTAAAAGATTTTAAGCCATCTCCATATCCCTCTGCCATGCGCCTTATTTCGTGGAATGTCAACGGCATGCGCGCTGTTCACCGCAAGGAGATACTTCCCGGGCTAATCCATGAGCTTAAAGCTGATGTCTATTGCTTTCAGGAGACCAAAGGTGGGCCCAATGATTTTCCAGCAGAATTAAGGCATGTTGAAGGCTATGAGGCGTATTGGTATCCTGCCCAGAGAAAGGGATACAGCGGGGTAGTAACATACACCAAGATAAAGCCTCTAAATGTCATTTACGGCATAGGAAAACCGAAATTTGACTCCGAAGGCAGGGTTCTGACCCTTGAACTTGATGAATTTTACCTGATCAATGCGTATTTTCCCAACTCTCAACACGGTCTTACGAGGCTGGACTTCAAGGTTGATTTTGACGAGGAAATCCTGAAATTCTCAGAAAATCTCAGGAAAAAGAAGCCTGTGATAATCTGCGGGGACTTCAATGTTGCACATAGGGAGATAGACATAGCGAGGCCCAAGGAAAACGAGGGGAATCCTGGATTCACAAAGGAGGAAAGGGAATGGATGACAAAGTTTCTGGAGCGCGGGTATGTGGATACATTCCGCTACCTGCACCCTGAAGAGATAAAGTACACATGGTGGAGCTACCGCACCAGAGCCAGGGAGAGGAATATAGGGTGGCGCATAGACTACTTCATAGTTAGCGAGGAGCTGAAAGATAGGGTTAAAGAGGCGAACATACTGAACGAGATAATGGGCTCAGACCACTGCCCGATTGAGCTTGTAATCGAATAGGCAAGGTTTTCTCCCAAATTTTAAATATCATGTTGAAAATCACCACGCATGGATGAGAAAGAGAAAGTGGTGGAAATCCATGAACTGAAACCCATAGACCTCAGAAACGGGATAATCGTGGATGGTTTTCCGAGTGTAGGTCTGGTAAGCTCCATTGTGGCGAATTATCTCATAAGCATGATGAATCTGGAACAGATAGGTATAGTGGATTCCCCGCATTTTCCGACAATTTCTCTGATAAGAAACAGGGAGCCTAACAACCCTGTTAGGATATATGGCGGAAAAATCCAAAGAAAGGATGAGGACCCCCTTAAAATCGCTGTATTTGTCTCCGAATTTCAACCACCTTCCAACCTGATTAAGCCCATAGCTGTTTCCCTGCTTGACTGGGCTCAGGAACAGAGGGCCTCCCTTGTAGTTTCTCCTGAAGGACTTGCTGTGGAAGACGGAGAGGATGAGGAAAAGGAGCCCGATGCCTATGCGGTTGCCAGCACAATACCCGCGAGGCTTTACTTTGAGCCTCACGAAGACATAAAGCCTTTTGATGAGGGTGTAATAACAGGAGTGGCAGGAGTACTCCTTAATGAGGGGAAGAAGAGGGGATTCAATGTGATATCCATACTCTCAGAGGCTCACCAGCTTTATCCTGATGCCCGCGCTGCTGCCAGGGTAATAGAAGCCATGGATGAGGCCATACTTCACATGAACATAGACACGAAACCCCTGCATGTTGAGGCTGAGGTCATAGAAAAGAGCATAAAGAAGATACAGCAGCAGAAGGATGCGGCTGAGAAGATTGCTGAGAAGAGAAAACCATTCCCTCCAATGTACGGGTGATGATATGTGGCCTGAGTACTCATATTCCACATACTCTTCCCGAGGCTTTTTCTCATTCAGCGAAAGGGAGAAGAAGGACATACTCATATCCATCGTGGTTCTCACATTCTCCTTTGCCATGGCCTTTTCAGGCATAACTTTCGGATTTGTAAGCTTTAAAGCCTTTTTGTTATTCTTTTTACCTGTGGCCTTTCTCGCAGTTATAACCGGATTCTTCCTGCATGAGATGGGGCACAGAATGGTGGCCAGATACTACGGATGCTGGGCAGAGTTCAGGCTCTGGCCCATGGGACTTCTACTCGCGCTCTTCTCCTCCTTTTTCGGTGCAGTATTTGCCGCACCGGGAGCTGTGTATATTCTTGGTTTTCTGGACAGAGAAAAGAACGGAAAGATAAGCGCTGCAGGGCCGATGATGAACATAGTCGTAGCTCTCTCCATGTTTCCGATAATATCCCTAGGTGGGTATGCGGGTAGCATAGCCTATTTTATAGCGTGGATAAATGTCTTTCTAGCAGGATTCAACCTGATTCCATTCCCTCCTCTGGACGGCTACAAGGTCTTTCAGTGGGGAATTATACCTTACATAATCATGGCTGCCATAGTGATGTCAACATGGGTGTCTCTGGGATATGTGAAAGCGATGTTCTTATAGGGACAATATCCGATAATCCCCGTTTTTCTCCGCTATGAGCAGCTTCCCATCCTCCAGAGGCTTCCATTCATCATCAGAGGTCCTTTCAGATGCTATTATAAGGCCTCCATCTCTCTCAAGGTACTGCATCTGGTAATAGGGGCGATCCCTGAAACACAGGCTCTCCTTTCCCCTTCCATCG
>JALSOU010000101.1 GCA_026986305.1 Thermoplasmata archaeon
TTTCAAAAGAAAATGGCTCGATGAAATCATAGTTGACACGGGAGGATTCATATTCAAACCCAAGCCAGAGCATATGGATAAGTACAGAAAGGTAACAGAATTGTCCAAGGGTGAATGGGCAGGATACAAGGTGATTGCATTCATAAATCCGGATGGGCTGGCAGAATTCATAAAAATAATGAGGCCGATAACCGGCGATAGAATTGAGTGGGATAAGATGAGCGAAAAAAGGAAAGAATGGTGGTGGGAAATACTTTACGGAGGCGATGAATAGTGATATATGGCAATAGCTCCGACAAAAACATGAAAAATGTTATTTGGTGTTCTTTGCCGCACATGGAAGATTACAATCGTGCAGTTAAGATAAGTATGAAAAATCTTTTTGAATCAGAACAAAACACTATTTATTATGGTCTATATCTCTCCTGCGCTGTGGTTTCCGATTCTTTAGATTCCACAATCCAAGTAGGAATGAACAACACCATAGTGATTCCATCTCCCATATTCACAAACTCCTACTTCTACCAGCATGAGATTGTAGAAGCTCATGGATCTACAAACTGGCCTAACATGACCTTCTACGGAGACAATGAGTCAGCAGACAACACATCTGCCCATGTCTCTGGAATAATAACAGGAAACATAACAGGCGATGAATTCATGAAACTCCTTGAAGAGCTTTCAAAGAATACAACGGGAGATATAGCGTACAATTATTCCCTGGAGGATCCGACACAGCTCAACATTCCAAATGATGCTCTTAAACTCGTTCCATTCTCCGGGTATGTACAATTATATGCAAGCCCTACTTTCGTGAAACTACATAATTCCATGACCTCTGATATTCAGCAACCACCATCTACATCCGAAGGAGGACATTACAGCACAAACGGATGGTTCGACTGGGTTGGAAAGATAGCTCAGGGTGTGGTAAATGCTGCTGTAAAAGTTGGAAATGCCCTATGGAGCGGTGCTAAATATATTTGGAACGGGGCAAAGTGGGTCTTCGACCACATAGTGGTAGGAGGAATCACAGCGGTTGTAACCACATTCACAGAATTTGTGCAGCAGCTCGGAGAAGCTATCGTTAATTTCGGGAAAGCGATAGTGGGAGCATTTGAAACGGGCGTGGATGCTGTGAAAACCGCAATAGAAAAGGGAGTTAACTTCATTAGTGGATTGGGAAAAGCCATATACAATCAAATACTTTCCATTATGAGGTCTGCAATGTCTGCGGTGATAGACAGGATATCTGAGAGGATAGATGCGCTTTCATTGTCGATCCAGACCTCTGAAAACGCGGGTGATGCCTCTCTGAGAAGTGCACAGATGCACACCCCACTTTCCAGTAGTTCTATTGAAGAAAAAACACAGGAGAGGGCTTTACTTATTGGAATGCTTCGATACCTATCAGGGCCTGCAGTAACAGATGTGAAAAAGGTTTCTCTTGTGTTCTTGATCGTGATTCTCTCCATGGACGCTAAAGGACTTTTTTCGCCGATAACACCTCTACTGGGTGCTCTTTTTCCAATCTCTTCTCTTCTTTCTTTGTATCCAGTAAATATAAACATGGCAGAAATCTTTGGTGCTGCCATATTAGGAGGCCTTCAGAAAAAGGTGCGGTCGATCTTAGATAACATACAGTATGTTGATGATTTATTTTACATGAATATACATCCTAAACGACCAAGATCTGAAGAATTCGGTGCTTATCTGGGAAAAATATCCTATCCTGTCTCTTTAAAAGACAGCAAATTCAATCCAGAGGATTATGGGCTTTCGGTGGAGGATGCTCCTATGACAAATATCATTTACCCGAGTTTCGGAGATCCGGCGATAATCACACCTTCGGATACAGATACATGGCATTTAACCATATCGATAAAAAGCTCAGATCCGTCTATATCAGATTGGGATGTGCAGATACGAGCAACGGATTCCATGGACTTTTCAAAAACCGTTCAGTGTTCCGTGACAGATGCTCAGTATTCATATTCAAAACAGATATGGACACTTTCGGTTACAATACCTTCCGATGCCCTTCCAAGCGGTGTGGATCGTGGTCTGTATGATTTAAGCGTTACCGGAGATGAGCACGATTTCGGTGTTCAGAGCCACAGTGTGGAACTCATTTCTTCGTACAGAACATATCCCTATATAATTCAGCTTACGGATACCCACATTGGCGAAAGATATGCCGAAAGAAAGCTCATGGCCCTTGTGGATGAAATAAACAGCAAAATGCCGGACTTTGTGATAATAACCGGCGATATAGTCAACGGCGGGCCTGTTGAAAATGCCAAAGCCTTGATCGGTGGCGAGGGTGAAGACAGTTTCTATTCCTCCACAACAGAGGAGTATAAAGTTGCGAGAGCGATACTTTCAAGGCTCAAGGTGCCTGTCTACACCCTCCCTGGAAATCATGATTACATAGAGTCTACCTCTGCAGGAGCAGCAGAATGGATCATAGCCGGACTTGAGCTATTTGCTCTGATATTTGTATTGGGCGGACCAACGGGTTCTGTACTGACGCTTGGGCTTAGGGCAATAGCAGGATTATTCAGCCTTGCCCTAGCTCATTATTTCCTCAAAGGAGTCATGAGTGCATTGAACCCCCAGATAGAGATCATTAAAGCCCTGTTTGTAGACGCTGTCAAAAACATTCTGGCAAGTGTGCGGTACAATCTCAATGATTATCACCATTATCTGGTGCCAGATATGAGGGTGAAAACGACATCCACTCACTCTGCGGACTATTCCTTCGATTACGGGCCGTATCACTTCATGTGCGTTGACTCCGGAAATCCCGGATACTACACCACCGTAAACCTCCCCGGCTTCGACACATACCAGCTCGAGTGGATGAAAAGAGACTATGATAACGCAGATGGTGCAGGTTCCACCCACACCTTCATCTTCACACATGCTCCGATAGTCGATGCTACAAAGAACTATTACAACATAGATATAGAAGACTTCACCCATGTGAGCCCG
>JALSOU010000102.1 GCA_026986305.1 Thermoplasmata archaeon
GGCGCTCCCATCCCTACCTATCTCAAGCTTTCCGGCCTTTAACTTCTCGGAGCGCTCCAGTATAACAGGTATGTCATAGCCATCTATGTTGTACCCTGTGATTATGTCAGGGTCTTCTTTTAGAATGTAATCCATGAAACCAGTTATTATCTCCTTCTCGCTACCTGTGAACGCCTTTGTTTTAATCTCACCTATAAAGTACACGGCAACAGCTATGGTGTATATCTCCCCTGTCTCTATGGAGTTTTCAATGTCAAAGCTCAGAACTTTTAGAGGTGGTTTTATAGGGTCTATATCCTCAAACCTTTCTGCATTTACAACAAGCTCAGTGCTGTACTTATCCATCTCCACCTGCTTTCCGTAAACCCTGAAACTTGACCCTATATCCTTGTCGTAGATGAACCTCTTGGCGAAAGGTATGTCTGAGGCTAGGATTTCAAATCTCTGTCTGTATCTATTCCTGAACTCAGGAACCTTCCACGGATGCTTTATTGTTACCTTCAAAGCCTTCTTCTCTATGAGCTCATCAGGTGTAGGAACACCGAGTTCAACCCACTTTGAGCCGACATATTCCTCGCTCCTCTCAATCTCTTCAACCACATCGTCCGTTGGCTCAACTATGAAGAAATATGGCAAAAAATCTGAGTTTCTAACAGTTATAGATCTACCGTCCCTTGTTCTGCCGTATATCTCAACAACTGCAAGGTCGTTTTCTACGGTATATGAGGCGCTTATCGCCCTGACATCCCAGTAATCCATGCTTAGCCATAGTTTTCACATATAAATGGTTTTGCCGCTTAAATTTCCATATATGGCCCATAACCAAGCAGGCACGAAATAAACCCTATTCCCCTTTATCTCCTCGGATTTAAAGATGTTTTTCGTAATGACCACGCCATAAGGAGATTCAAATTTTTCCATAAACCTCAATATTCCTCTCAAATCCTCTTTGTTTATCATATTTTGATATTTTATCTCTACAGGAATTGGATTTTTCTCCTCAATAATTAGGTCAACCTCATTCTTGTTTTTATCCCTCCAAAAGTAATCTCCAGCGAAAAGAGACTCCACATATTGTCCCATCACCCTATCTCGCAGTTCTCTTCTTGAATAACTTAGGACTGCTAAAGCTAATGACGGGTGGACCACATGTACTTTTTTATTTTTTCTCATGCGCTTAGCAGGGCTTCTTGAATAGTTCTGAGATATTTTTATCAAAAATGATGACTTAAGATAGAAAAGATAGCTTTCTGCGGTTTCGTAGGATATTTTCATGTTTTCTGCAAGTGAGCGTATGTTGAATATGCCGGAGGAATTCTCGCACACATAAAGAAAAATATCATAGAGAATGCCTCTCATCTTTATCTGAAAAATTGAAGGGATATCCCTATAAATTATCTTTTTAACAACCAGTTCTCGGATATACTTCTGGATTATATCCTCATCCTCTTCGTCTACAATCTCAGGAAAAGCTCCTTTAAACACATAATCCTTGAAAAGCTCCTCTATATCGTCTTTTTTTGGCAATAGCCTGTGATACTCTCTCTTTAAACCATCAAAGTCTTTGATTTTCTCTCCGCTTAGTGAGGCAAAGATGCCTTTCATGCCCAGAAACTCTGAGAAGCTTAGAGGACCTAAATGAAATACTATCATCCTCCCCACCAGACTCTCCTTAGCTTTGCTTATTTCCAAGGATTCCGAGCCTGAGATTATGAATTTTAGACTCTTTGTGTCGTAATATCTCTTAAGGACTCCTTCCCAATCTGGAACATAATGTATCTCATCCAGAAATATGTATTTTGCAGATAGCTCTTTTACGAAATAATCTATGACATAAGTCAATACCTCCTTTTTCTGCATATCCTCCTCATCAAATGAGAAAAACATCGACCCCTCCAGTTCCTGCATAAGCTGCCTCATAAGCGTTGTTTTGCCCATCCTTCTCAGACCAGTTATGGCAAGTATCTGCTTTTTTTCCATCCATTTTTTAAGCTCCCAATAGAGTTTCCTCCTGTACTCAGGTACCTCTATTTTCTTACCTGTGAGCTGGGGATTGTATTCATAAATTAGATTTATCAGATACTCCTCGTCCATATAACCTGATTATTTTCCGCCTTTATAAGGATTGCGACCATGTTGTTTTCCGCTTTTAATCAGACCGAACTCCGATTATTTTCCGCCTTTTTCACGGTTTTCTTCAGCACCTTCATTATCCCACTGCCATACTGAGCTGCCTTCTTCTCCTTTCTGTAAAGCTCCTCTGGGAGTCCAGCCTCTCTTGCGATTTCCCTGAGCATGTCCTTCCTGCCCCTTCCCTTTCTTTGGAGAGCGCTCCTCTTTAACACAACATCTAGGAATTCCTCACTCAGGTATGGGGTTATAAGATCCTTTCCGAAATGCTCAGCTATGCTCCTGTCCCTGTTGATTCCGCCATTTAAAAGCTCTCTGAGGTCTTTTTCCATCTCCCTTTCAAGGATTTCATCATCCATGGCTTCATACCTTTTGTATCCTCCGAAAATCTCATCCGCCCCTTGACCGCTAATGATGATATGCTCATCTGCATGCATGGCAACGAAGTAAAGTGGCATCTCAAAGGAGATTGTCACAAGATTGTCGGTGCCGAGTATCTTTTTTATTGAAAGATAAGCGCTTTCCACATCCTTTTCATCTATGACTATCTTTTTCAGGGGCAAACCCATGAGATCAGCGGCTCTTTCAGCCCACATTATGTCGTGGGATCCCTCCAAACCGACCACATACCCAGTAAAGTTTCCTTTTTGGAGCGCAAGATATGCTATAAGCGAGCTGTCCAGCCCCCCAGAGAACGCTATCACACCATAATCAGGTATGGCCTTTTTCAGAGCCTCTATTTCTCTCATGTTCCCTGTCAAAGAAGAGCTCCCCATTAAAGATTATTCTCATTATGCGGTGATACGGTATGGTTGCTCTTTCTGTTTCTATCCCGTAGCTCCCTATGTTTCTCACATCCTTTCCTTCCATCATCTTCATATTGCCCGGCGCTCCCCTGTGTATGTACCATATCTCAACTCCCTCAAGCTCTCTTGAATACCGCCATTTTATCTCGTTCAAGGCTTCTCTGGGAGTCACAGTCATAAATAGAAATAGGATATAAACTCTATCGCTACCTATTAATACACCGTATTGCATCAGGTTTTGATATCATGATATTCGGCAAGAAGAAGGATGTTCAAGAGGAAGCTCCAAAACCAGCCGCTCTCAAAAAGAAGGTTAAAACCTGCGAGGTCAGCGGATGCTCTGAAGAGGCTGTGAGGGCGGTATCCGCAGAAAAAGCCAGAAAGGCAGGGCTTTCTGTTTCAAAGACGAAGGGCAAGGTACATCTATGCAAAAAGCACTACAAGGAGTTCAAGAAAGCTACAAAGAAAGAAAGAGAGCTGGAAAGGCTGGGGTGGTGATCTGGAAGAGGAACAGCCCAGAGAGATAAGCAGAGAAGAGCAGCGCAAGGCACTTTTGGAGAGCATCATAGAGAACAGGAAGATGGAAGCCTATGTAGAGCATAAAACTAAGGAGATGCATGTCTGCTTCCTCTGCGGTGGAATATTCTACAAGAAACCGGGCAAGGTCATCGGAAACAGGTGGATATGCATAGATTGCCTCAAATCACTGAAAGAGGCTCTGGACGGTCTGGACCAGTGGGAAGCCGAGCTTGCCATAGAGAAGGAGTTCAACGAGCGCTACGAGAGAGCTCTGAAAGGCGCTCACGACTAATCCTTCCACGATATTTTCACAGCAGACAGTATTATCATTATCGCCGGAATCATGAGGATATAATACGCCATGTAGTTATCTCCGCTTTCATCCGGCTTTTTCTCCTCTTTTTCGCTCCCATCTGAGCAGTTTGGTTCTGTGGGTGAATCATCTCCGCCTGAAACCTCATTCATGCCCCCATTGCTGTGATTATAGACAGGATTCTCATCAACGCTATCTACCATTTCATCATCTTTTAACACCCTTATATTCATCAATGTGGAGTTCTCATTTCCCTCGCGGTCCCACACAGTCAGCATAAGAATATGCTCTCCAGTAGAGGAAAAGTTCAGCTCTATGCTGGTATTTTCCGATATATTTTTACCATCCAGCCTCCATAGTATCCTAGATATGCCTTCATCGTCCTTTGAAAGGGAGTGAAATTTGTAGCTCTTATTAACCAGCAGCGTATCATTTCCCTCTATAACCGCCACAGGCGGAGTGAAATCGGAGCGCCAATCCTCCATGAAAAGCCCTGTGTAATATGAGGCCACATCCCTGTTCTCCACAAATACGGCCAGCTCCCTGTTGTTAGTGAATGAGTTCTGTCCCCAGTTGAAGCTGGATATCATCACCTTTTTTCCATCTATTATCATGCCCTTATTGTGCACCTTTACAAGATCGTGAGCGCTCAGATTTATGAGCCTAGCTCTGAGATTCAGACCCTTCTCTCTTCCATATCTATTGAGAAATTCCACGATTTCATCATTGTCAAAGCTTCCATCTGTGTTGTAATAGCTCCCATCTAGCAGAACTCTGACTTCACATCCCCTCAGAGATGCATTTATAAGGGCACCTATCAGCGGACTTCTTACTTTATGTCCGTCTATATTCCACTGATAGTTTATGTAAAACTGCTCCACATACACAGAGCTTTCTGCGGAATTTATCGCATCTATAACCTGTTTCAGCCCGTTTTCAGGTCCAAGGACTATGCTTATGTTGAACTCCCCTTTTATATCAATAGCATCATCTCCGCTCGCAGGCATTGGAGACCAATCATCTCCCTCATCGCTGCCATTGAACTCAGAGATATCTGAAAAATTCAGGTTGAAATCCTGCAAAAAGACTCTTTTCATGTATTTCGCCACGCTGTTGTTATTTATGACTATGCCCCAGCCCCTGTTTCCGTGGCCATTCCAAGGCATGGCATCTCCGTTGAAATTCTCAGAGGCAATTAGCAGGGTTTTTGAGTCTACAACCATGTATTTCGCATGGTCAAAGATGTATCTATCATTTCCACTCATCAACCTAATATCTGCACCCGCAGATTGGAGCGCATTTAAAACAGAATATTCCCTATCTGGCACGCCTCCAACAGGCTCACCCTCAACCAGAATCTTCACATCTACACCCCTAGCCATGGCTTTCAGGATGCTCTGGGCTATTTCCTGGCTGTCAAACTCATAGACATTTATCAGAATCTCACTTTCCGCCCTATCTATCTCATTCTCCACAGCTTTGAGCGATGATTCAGGTGAGGAAAACAGGGTGATTGTGCCGTTGTATCTGAGAGAGAACACAGGAAATGATGACCTGCCTATCCTCTCCATCTTCCAGCCATCCTCAAAAACACAGACATATCCTCTGGGAGGAGCGGGAATATCGCTGTTTTCTCCATAGGATACCTGCTGAATGACCCTCCCAGACGGGTTTAGGAGCGTTATCTCATCTCCGCTGTTGGCAAACTGCGGATATTTTGAAGGCGTGTAGCACTCTCCATACTCCATATTAGGCGGAAAGCCCATCTCACCCAGAAAGCCAGAGTAATTCTGCGTTATATACATGCTCTCTCCTGACCTTATTACCGTTCCAGATGGAAAATAAAGGTATCCTTCACCATCGCTTATGCAGAAACCGGATATGTCCGTATCCTCACCATAATTTTTTATCTCAACGAACTCATCACCATATCTCGCAGAAGAATAAAAAGAAACTATCCTTATATCTGGTGTGCAATCGGCATCAGGGTTCCGCTCTCCGGGTGTGGGCATGCCTGAAAACCACTCCCCTGTGTCTGCGGAGCGCTCCAAGGAAAGCCCCTCCTCAGCGCTTAGATTGTAATCCCATGAAATCCCCTCAGGCGGAGGGTCCACATAGCTTCCGTTTCCATAGGCCACATAGTCCACAGCATTTCCGTGGCTGTCTGATAGCAGTACATCGTCGCCTCCGTTGTTGAGCATGGAGGATTTCTTCCACATGTAGAGGAAATAGGTTCCGTTATCGCTGTGATTCTCTCCTTTTCCCACATAAACAACCGCCCTCTCACCCGGATTTAAGGATATTTTAGGGAAGGTGAAGTCCACATAGCCGTCCTGATCGCTCAGAGTCCAGTTCAGCATTTCGCAGGCATTATCGCCTGAATTCATTATCTCGATGAATTCTCCAGAGAGGTCTGGACCGCTGGGATTCGGCATTATCTCTGTGATTATTATCTTGGCGCCGCTCTCATCTGCGATTGCAGGTGGAAGCATGGCGAGAGCCAGCAAGAGAAGAGGGATTATCCACCGCATGGGTTTAAGGAAAATAGGGATATTTAAAAAAGAGCTTGTTGCATGTAACAGGAAAAAGACTAATAAAGGCCATGATGGATAGGCTTTCGTGGACATCTCCGAAACAATAGCTAAAACAGCGTATCATGCCTATGAAAAGAGCCTTCTGAAAGAGGTCAAGGAAGGACCTATACCAAAGCACATAGCGATAATAATGGACGGAAACCGCAGGTTTGCCCGTGAGCTCTTTCTTCCCCCAACAGAGGGGCACAAGGAGGGGAGGTCAAAGCTTGAGGAGGTAATGGACTGGGGCCGTGAGCTGGGCATAAAGGTCCTTACAGTGTACGCGTTTTCCACAGAGAACTTCAAGAGGAGCGCCGAGGAGGTTGAGGAGCTGATGAGGATGTTCGCCGAGAACTTCCGTAAGGCAGGAGATGACGAAAGGGTGCATAGGCACAGGATAAGGATAAGGGCCATAGGAAAAAGGGAGCTGCTTCCAGACTATGTAATAGAGGCCATAGAGTATGCAGAGGAGCGCACAAAGGATTATCACGATTTCATATACAACATCGCCATAGCCTACGGTGGAAGGGAGGAGATCGTGGATGCCATAAAGAAGATTGCCAGAGATGTTAAGGATGGGAGGCTGGAAATAGAGGAAATAACTGAGAAAAAGGTATCTGAGTACATGTACACCGGAGACATTCCAGACCCTGACCTGATACTGAGGACCTCAGGGGAGGAGAGGGTATCAAACTTCCTTTTATGGCAGCTGGCCTACTCCGAGCTGTATTTCGCAGATGTTTACTGGCCGGGATTCAGGAAAATAGACTTTCTGAGGGCAATAAGGGATTATCAGAGAAGGCAGAGGAGATTTGGAAAATAAAAGAAAGGGTTTTAGTATATTTCTATTGGGAGATCGTCCATCACTAAGGGAATGACATCGTCCATATCGTCTATCTGTATCTCGCCTGCCCCCAGAAGAGACAGAGAAACCGCAGATCCGTTTATATCTGCCCTCAATATAAGTAGAGGCACTGTGCTATTTGGTTCTACACCATCATCTACCAGAATCATAACGGTTTTATCGACAGAGCTGTCGTTCAGACCATCCATCAAAATGACGGTTATGCCGTGGAAGTCGCCGAGATCTGCATTCCATATACCGATCGCTCCTGTATCGCCATATATCTCTATGGGTAGGTCGTCCATAACATAAATTTCTATCGGAAGGTCATCCATCACATCGGTGCTCTGCTCTCCGGAGTCAGCAGCCATTCCTCTATCCATAGGGGCAAATCCCATAGCGAGGACGAGTCCCAGCGCAATCAGCGCATATACTCCCACCATTTTTCTTCTTTCCATTCTTTCTACCTCCCACACATCTGTCCGAAGACAGAAAACAAGAAAATTATCCTTATTTAAGCCTGCACACTTAATTTACAGATGTTGAAAACTCACAAGATGTGTGCCCTTTTAAGAGCGATAGTAAAAAATTATTTATAATATATTATTTTATTTTCAAATTGATTACTTCTTAGGGGTTCTTTGTAAACTGTTTTAGAATTTCGAAAACATTAAATATTGTTTTAGATTATAGGAAAATGGTGAAAATATGAAATCCAATCTAAACAGGATTGTGGTGGCAAGTGCCATAATGTTGATGATAGGAACAGCGTTTTTCAGCGCTTCCTATGCGGCTGTGGAGATAGATTCATATCCGAATTACAGCCCGGGGGACTACTTTGAGTATGATCTCAACGCCACACCGATGATGAAGAGCATGATGAGCTCAATGCTCGGTAAAAACCTGAATCTGTCCATATCAGCAGAGAGCGCAAAGCTTAGATTTACAGGAACCGAGGATGTGAGCTTAAACGGCACCACATATCACTGCATAGTGGGAGAAGTGCAGATGAAAATAAAGATGTCCTTCAGCGGAGAATACATGGGCATATCATATACTGGAAATGCGTACATGGTGATGTCCCAGAAAATGTGGCAGGAAAAGAGCTCCATGAAACAGGTGAAAGAGGAAAGCATGCAGCACATGTTCATAAATACCACAGCTCAGGGAAGAAATTCAAATATGGAAAGAAAGAGTATAAGCGATATAGTCTATTCCCCACCTATTGCTGACTTTGAGCCCCCGCTTAAAGTGGGAAAAACATGGCAAAACGATGCTAATCAGATAATACACATGAAACAGATGGAGAGAATGAATGGTGGATCATGGAAAAGCTCGGAGAGCAACACTACCAGCAAGGAGACCATAAAGTATGATGTATTGTCTGAAGAGGTTGTGAAAACAGCTGCTGGAAGCTTTAACACATTGAAGGTCAAGGAGATACGCGGAAATTCTCAGAGCGACTATACATACATATACTACAGCGACAAAGGATTCCCTGTAAAGATGGAGATGTACTCAAATGGAAACCTCACCACAAGCATGGAGCTTAAGTCATACAACTATCAGAGCGAGTCTAAATCTGGTGGAAACTCCTCCTCAGGCGGTGGATTGCCCGGATTTGAGGCCATAGCCTTCATCGGCGCTCTTTCAATAGCTGCCTATGCCTACGCGAGGAGAAAATAAAACCCTTCCTTTTTTCATTAGAAAACAATTTATAGCGTCTTAATCACTGTCATCCGTGAAAGATTCAGGAGCGCTCCGCACCATCGCCTTTCTCATAGTTGTCTGGACCATGATAACTCTGGCCATAAGCATACCGAACCTCTATTTTGGACCGGAGGAAAAGCCCCCTTCTCTTCCGAGATATGAGGGAGCGAATTACACAGCAGGTTCTGGGAGCAGCGGCTTCGGAAGGATTATGTTCATGATATTCACCGGCTCGCTTATAGCCATGTCTGTGCTATACATAATAATATCCATATTGAGAAAGGACAAGGAGGCATTCAAGGAGATTTTAGGCGGGTTGTTGGTTCTCATAGTGGTATCTGGATTCTTTATGAGCGCTCTATATGTGATGGAGCACCCGAATGTCATGGGAATGCAGGAAAAAAACGAGACAGGGAGCGCTGGAAACTCAACTGTTAAGGAGAAATATGAGGTAGCGGGACCTTTTCAGTACATAGCGGTTCTCTTCGGAGTTGCTATAATAGGCATAGTTCTGCTCAAGCTTGCCATGAGCTTCCGCTCACCGAAAATGGAGAAGGTGGAGAGTCAGTCAGAGGAGCTGAAAAGAAAGATGGCGCTGGCGATAAACGACCTTAAAAAAGGGAAGGAGGTTCAGGAAGTAATAATAAGGTGCTACGACGAGATGTGCAAAATACTTTCCAAGAGCAGCGGGATGAAAGAGGGGGATTCTATGACTCCAAGGGAGTTTGAGCGCGCAATACTGAGCAGGATGGAAATAAAAAGGGAGCCTGTTGAAAGACTCACAGCCCTCTTTGAAGAGGCGAAGTATAGCATACATCCTATAGACAACAGCAAGAGAAAAGAGGCAATACATGCGCTGGAATCCCTTAAAGGAGAGGTTGAGAGATGGGAGGCTGGGAGATGAGCTGGGTAAAGGCAAAAGAAGTTGAAGCTGAGAAATACGATGTCACCGTGGCAAGAACGAGCATTCTGATAGTCTTCATCCTAATCCTGATAATATGGGTGCTTGTCTCAGCATGGGCGGAGTACAGCGGGATACTGAGGTATGCGCTCTTCGCCTTCGGAATAGTTGCCGCTCTCCTCTTTTTATCGTACATGCTTTTCAAGGATGTTGCTAAATCCACGGTAACAAGGCCTGAAAAAAGTGAGGTTCTGTTGGGAAGAAGTGAGAAGCTGGCCAAGCTCATAAAAAGGGCTTTTCAGGGCTATCCCACCAGCCAGAGTATGCTGGAGGAAGAGCTCAGGGAGATTATGATTGAGAGAATATCTGTGAGAAGGAAGATGCCGGTGGATGAGGTCAGGGAGAGGAGCGCCACCTTTCAGGGTGCCATGGAGATCGTCGGAGATAAAGAGCTTGCAAGGCTGCTTTCATACAGAAAAAAGCTTGGAGGAAAGAAAAGGCTCATGGTAATGCCATCGCGATCATACAATGAGAGGATTGAGAGGATAATAGCCAAAATGGAGGAATGGAATTGAAGATAGAGGAAATATCTGAGAACACGAAGAGGATAATAGAAGAGGTTGAAAAGGGCATAGTAGGAAAAAGAGAGGTCATAGTGAAGACCATGGCTTCCATACTGGTGAAAGGGCACATACTCTTTGAGGACTATCCCGGGCTGGCCAAGACCATGCTGGCACGGAGCCTTTCATCGGCCTTAGGCTGCGATTTCAGGAGAATACAGTTCACACCCGACCTTCTCCCATCAGATATAACAGGAACCTATGTACTGGACAGAAACAGCGGGGAGTTCAAGCTGGTAAAGGGGCCTATTTTCACCAATGTGCTTCTGGCAGATGAGATAAACAGAGCACCGCCAAAGACACAATCCGCTCTATTGGAGGCAATGCAAGAGGGTCAGAGCACCATAGAAGGCCATACATACATGCTTCCGGAGCCTTTCATAGTGATGGCCACACAGAACTCCATAGAGTATGAAGGCACCTATCCCCTGCCTGAGGCCCAGATGGACCGCTTTCTCATAAGGCTGGAGATGGGATATCCAACAAAGAAGGACGAGGTGGAGATACTCAGGCGTAGAAAGCACAGGAAAAAGGACGAATTTCAGGCTGAGAAAGTGATTGATAAAGAGACATTGATTGATATGCAGCGCTCCGTGGAAGAGGTTCATGTTGATGACTCCATATACGAGTACATAGTTGACATAGTCAGGGAGACGAGGAAGGACCCTCAGGTAGATGTCGGTTCCAGCCCTAGAGGTTCTCTAGCCCTAATGAAGCTATCAATGGCATATGCGGCGATACACGGCAGGGACTATGTTATTCCGGATGATGTGAAGTCCATAGCCATAGAGGCTCTGTCGCACAGGATACTGCTGAAGCCCGGCCCTTGGATAAAAGGGGTTAAAACAGCCAGTATAGTGGAAGGAATCCTGAGAAAGGTGCCTGTTCCGAAAGTGAAGTAGATGAGGACAGAAAGGGCTGCCTTTTCATACCTCTTGTTCGTGGTATTCGTTTCCTTTGCGCTGGTATTCGGCTCAATGGCCATGCTCATACTGGCAGCAATAATCTCCGCAATACTGCTGGTCTCATACACAATGGCACCTCCAGAAGGCATAGAGATATACGGACAGAGGGAGTTGAGCGACAGCAGGAGCTATGAAGACGGCGAGATTAAGGTGGTTCTGAGGATAAAAAACAGGGGAAAGGGCACGCTTTTTCACATTGTGGAAGGCATTCCAGAAGGCGCAAGAGTAAAGGGGAAGGAAGAAAAGATGGTTTATCTCCGAAAAGGCGGGAAAACAGAGCTGAGATACTCAATATCCTTCCCTCTCAAAGGCAAGTACAAA
>JALSOU010000103.1 GCA_026986305.1 Thermoplasmata archaeon
AAGGGCATATCGGTGGAGATTTCAAAGCTTGAGTCCGAGCATGGGGAGATATCTGAAAAGATAAGAAGCATGGAAAACGAGCTAAAATCAATAGATGACGAGATAAAGAAGATAGAGGAGGAAAGGTCTTCGTTGATGCCTGAGGACATACAGGAGAGAATCCACAGGCTTGAAGATGAAAGCTCTTCCCTCTCAGACGAGCTTAAATCCATAGAAATAAGGCTGAAAGGTCTTGAAAGCGAGATTTCTTCCTTGGAGCGCTCCACAAACGAAAGAAAGGAAAGGATAGACAGCATGGAGAGGGAGATAAACGAGAAAAAGAGGGCCATGGAGGAGAAGCTATCTGAGAAGAAGGAGATTTCAGGGAAGCTTGAAGCCATACTTAGCCTTAATCAGGGAATTGAGGAGGAAATGAGAGCGCTCCGCGAAAAGCGCGAACTCCTCATATCTGAGGAAGCTAAGTTAAAGGCGGAACTTGAAAGGACAAAGACCATGCTTGAAACAAAGCAGGACTACATCCTGAGCATGCAGACAAAGCTCCAGTCCATAGATGAGAGGATAGTTGAGCTTGAAGAGGAGTATAAATCCTATGGAATAGAGGTCAGCGAGCCTGTGCCTTCCATAGACAGGCTGAAGAAGACAATAAGAGAGTGTGAGCTTGAGATAAACGGCATGGGAAATGTTAATTTCAGGGCAATAGATGACTATGAAGAGCAGAGCAGAAGGTACAACGAGCTGAAAGATGAGACGGAGCGCTTAAAGCAGCAGAAAAAGGAGCTCATAGAGCTTGAAAATGAGCTTGAAGAGAAGAAGAAAGAGGCCTTCTTCAAGGTGTTCAGCGCTGTTAACGAGAATTTCAAGAGGATATATGCTGAGCTCTCAGGTGGAGGCGAAGGTGAGCTGAGGCTTGAAAACCCAGAGTCTCCGTTTGAAGGGGGTCTGATGCTGGTTGCCAGACCCATCGGAAAGAAGGTTTACAGGATAGAGGCGCTCTCAGGTGGAGAGCAGAGCCTAGTGGCCCTCTCATTCATATTCGCCATACAGGAGTATGACCCATCAACATTCTACCTCCTAGATGAGGTTGACCAGAATCTGGACGGACTGAATTCCGAGCTTGTGGGCAAGAGGATAAGGGAATCCTCAAAGAGGGCTCAGTTCATAGTCATATCCCTGAGAAAAGCCACATTGAAGTACGCCGACCACCTCATCGGAGTAACCACCATGGGCGACGGAGTTAGCAGGATAATACAGAAGATGAGCATAAGTGAGGTGCCAGAGTATGAGGGAGAAAAGGAAGGAGAGCTTGCGGAGGCGGGAGCATGAGCGAGGCTGTGGAGAGATACAGGGAGATAGAGGCTCACCTAAGCTTCCAGAAATCCATAATAGATGACGAAGATGATGGTGAAAGGCTTTCCAGATACCTGAGCATACTTGAAGATGTCAAAAACGGAATAGATCAGAGCAACCCTGTGGATAGGGAGATAGCTAGGATACTCTCTCTGGCTGTGAATGAGGACTTTGACCCTTGGGAGATAGATTTAGTGGAGTTTTCAAGGGCATATATGGAGGAGATAAGGCGCTCCGAGGATGTGGACTTCATGGTGGCAGGGCGCATACTCTTCCTTTCATGGTCTGTTCTGAAAAAGCAGAGCGATGCCACCCTCTCAAAGGCTGAGGGTATGGAGGAAGAGGAGTTCTTCTTTGAGGACTGGGCGCCGTGGGAGTTCGAGCCATACGAGAACATAGACGACATAAGCTACACAGACAGGGTTGTTGAATCAGATGACCCCCCAATAAAGAAGGCTGTTAGGTACAGAACAAGGAGAAAAGTCACCCTCATAGAGCTGGTTGATGCGTTTGAAGAGGTAAGGAAAGAGGTGGAGTTCAGGGAGAAGATAGAGAAGATAAGGAAAAAGGCTGTGAAGGACAGGGTAAAGGTGCCGAATGTTGAGCACAAGGAGGACATAGAGGAGGAGATAAAAGAGGTCTGGAAGCGCATATGCGAGCACAAAGGCACTAAGTTAACCCTAAGCGATATATTCAAAGGTGATAGGGAGGACCTGATAACTGTCTTCGTGGCCATACTCTTTCTGGCTCACAGGAACCGCATAAGGATATGGCAGGATGGTCCTTACGGTGAGATACACATAGAGAACATAATGCCAAGGGATGAAAACGGAAACTTCATGGAACCGCCTGTGATATTTGAGGAGACAGAAAAAGAGGAAAGCCAAGTAAATGAGCAGATAGGAGAGCAGGAAGAGCTCATAATCTCAGTTTAATCACCTCAATTTAACCGAGAAGATGTCGGAGTAGATAGGCCCTGAAGGAGTGAGATCGCTCTTTTTCAGCTTTATTTCCCTCACCCTCTGCGCTCCGAACTCAGCATCCGAATATTTTTCCATGAAAGTCCTGAGCCTTCCTATACTTCTTTCCTTCAACCTTCCGATGGTTATGTGTGGTGAAAACCCCCTGCTCTCTCTGTCAATCCCAGCCCTGTATGCAATCTCTTCCACATCCCTCCATATGTTTTCAAGCGTTTCTGGATAAACAACGCCAACCCATATAACCCTAGGCCTATCCACGGAAGGAAAGGCACCCACCCCTTTCAATTGTATATTAAATTCTTCGTATTTTGAGAGACTCTCCATATCTTTTGATATGCTCTCCACCTGTCTCTCATCTATTTCCCCTAGGAATTTGAGGGTTAGGTGTATGTTCTCAATCTCAACAGCCTTTATCTTTATACCCAAGGACTTCATCTCTTTTATTGCACGGAGCATCCTTTCGTCAGGATCAATCTCAATTGCTATGAATGACCTCATGGATATCGCCTAGAAAACCTTCAGCATGACGATTGCTGCGATTATTAATGATATGCCTAGGAGTCCAAGAGCAGTCAGCCTTTTTATCTCTTGGTCTGTTTTACTTTCTGGATCTGGATACTCTTTGGATGCTCC
>JALSOU010000104.1 GCA_026986305.1 Thermoplasmata archaeon
TGCGCTCCCCCCTGAGTTCAAAGATGGAGATGAGTACATAGACTTCCTCATAGATGAAGTGATGCCAGATGCCTCAAAAATTGCCAAATTTGCGGATATTTTCTGCGAAAAAGGTGTTTTCAACGCAGAGCAATCCCTGAGGTATCTGAGCGCTGCTAAGAAATACGGCATGATTCCGAAGATACATGCGGATGAGATAGAGAACATAGGAGGCGTAAGGGCTGGAGCAGAGGTGGGTGCGATTTCAGCGGAACATCTGGTAAAGACCTCCGATGAGGAGATAGAACTCATGGCTGAGAAAGGCATGATCGCAGACCTTCTCCCCGTAACTCCGCACATGCTACTGAGCAATGAGTACGCTCCTGCGAGAAAGTTCATTGAAAAAAGGGTGCCTGTGGCCCTAGCAACGGATCTTAATCCCAACTGCTGGACAGAGTCCATGCAGATGATAATAAATCTAGCATCCCTCAGGATGAGGATGAGCCCTGAGGAGGCAATAGTGGCATCCACCATAAATGCGGCTTATTCCATAGGAATGGGAGATGAAGTGGGATCCCTTGAAGCTGGAAAGAAGGCGGACATAATCCTCCTAAATGTTCCGAATTACATGCACATACCCTATCACTTCGGGGTGAATCTTGTGGACACAGTTATAAAGGAAGGTAAAGTGGTGGTTAGACATGGTGAAATATGTCTGTGAGATATGCGGAAGGGTCTACGACACTGAGGAAGAGGCTCTGAGATGCGAAGCCAGAGGCTACGGAGATAACAGGTTCAGAATAGGCGACAGGATACTGTGCAAGCTTAACAACAAGTACGGAAAGATAGAGTACATCAGGGGGCACAGGCCTGAGTACATAGTGAGGCTGGACAATGGGAACAAGGTTCAGTGCGGTCCGAAGGATATTGAGGCTGCCTGAGGCCAGAACTACAAAGGACGGCAGAACATTCATAATAAGGGAAATGAGGCTGTCTGATGCGGAATCCATTCTGGATCTCATGAAAAGTCTGGCAGAGGAAAGGATATATCTCTTGCGAGAAGCGGATGAGATACCTGAAAGCGTTGAAGAGGAGCGGCAACTGCTGAAAATGTATCAGGAGAAAAACAGAAGGATGCTCGTGGCAGTAATGGATGGAAAAATAGTGGGTACAGCGGATTGTAGGCTTGGAAATATAAGAAAGAGCAGGCACACTGCATCCTTCGGCATAGCTGTCAGGAAGGAATACAGGGGAATCGGAATAGGGAGAGCGCTCCTTGAAACCATAATTTCTTGGGCTGTGGAAAAGGGTGCGAAAAAGCTCTGGCTATCTGTGTTTTCCACCAATAAAACAGCCATATCTCTATACAAAAAACTCGGTTTTGAGGTTGAATGCGTGAGAAAAGGGCAGTTTATCGTGGATGGGGAGTATGTGGATGAAGTGGTAATGGTGAGATGGGTTAGATGACCTTCACGCTTTCTCCGCCGTGTCTAGTTTCCCTAGGCCTTACTTCAACAAATAAGGGCATGGATATTCCACCGCCTGTGACTATCGCCACGCCGAGAGGTATGTGCTGGATAAGGTCTGCCATACCAGTTGTGAGGCCTTCCACCGAGGCCACCACAGCCTTTATGTCATTCGGGTTGGTAACTTTCAGAATCAGCTGGGTGTTGCACTGGCTCAGCACATTTTTATCTATCTTCGCAGGCCTCTGGCTTATTATGGCCATTCCAAGGCCGAACTTCCTGCCCTCTGAGGCTATGGTCCTTAGTATCTTTGAGGATGCCACCTGTCCCTGCTGAGGGCAGTAATTGTGAGCTTCCTCAACTATCATCATCATAGGCGGTATTTTCCCTATCTTTCTCAGCTCGAAGAGCGCTGTGGCTATGCGGTTTACTATGAGCTGCTGTATATCAGGCGGCGTGCCTTTCAGGTTTATTATTGTAGTTTTACCGGGCTGGACTATCTCAGATATTCTGGTTCCCTGAGGGGCGAATAGGTTCATCTCTCTCAGATATTCAAGCTCATTTATCAGAGTGCCGAGCGCATGCTCCTCATCAGCCTCTAAAACAGCGATTATATCCTCAAGACCGTACTGGGGTTTAACAGCCCTTAGATAGTCTATTGCCTTTCTGAGAGGCATCATATAGCTCTTTGCGTTCTTTATGTTTGTAAGAGCCAGTATGTCCCGGGCCTCCATGTTTCCCAGCGTGAATCTCAATGGGCGGGCATCGGGGTTTATGTTTGTATCTGGAGAAAATACGATTATGCGGTCAGCATAGCTCCTCGGACTTACGCCGAATCTGGGATCAGAGGTGTTTCCCGGGTCCTTCATTGAAGAATACTCCCCATGTGGATCTATTATCAGAAGGGTTACGCCGTGCTTCATCATCTCCTCTATTATTACGCCTGTGATGTATGACTTTCCAGCGCCTGTTTTTGCCAGCACGCTCATGTGCTTCTGAACTATGGTGTTTATATCCAGATAAACCTTTATGTTGTGGCCGTTCAGAAGCCCGATATATGCTCCTTTCTCAGGGTCATCTTTGAGACCTATGACCTCTCTTATGAGCTCCTCGCTTGCCCTATAAACCATCTCCCCAGCCCTGAAAGGGGTCCTCGGAACCTGCAGAAGCCCTCTATCGTCCCTGTATCCGATGACATTTATAGTTGCAAACACAAGCTCCTTTATATCAATCTCCCTTCCCTCAGCCATTTCCTGAGCTTTTTCAAGGGAAAGGTCGGTTTTCCTGCTTATAGTGTCCACCTGCCCGAGAACCCAGCCTACGCTTTCGTGCCTCATCTGAACATAGTCTGTCTGCTCTATATGGCCTGTGACATTGCACTTAAACTCCGTTGTCCCAACATCTCCGTAGATGATGCCCACTGGCTCCATACCTGATATACTATTATCTTCGCTCTGAAATCCTGCAATGCTTTCTGAGTGCATCCGAAGGTGT
>JALSOU010000105.1 GCA_026986305.1 Thermoplasmata archaeon
GGCAATATCCGTGCCGTACATGAAGAAGAGCGGCATAACATTCAAGGACATATATGAGTACAACCAGAAGGGAGATAAGAGCGCCATAAGGGAGCTAGCCAAGAAATCTCCTGTTCATGAGGTTCTCCTCGATATGGTTATAGAGCACCTCCCAAGCCCGATAGAGGCGCAGAAATACAGGATTCCGAACATATGGAAGGGCGATTTGGATTCACCTGTGGGCAAGGCCATGCTTAACTGCGACCCTGACGGCCCTGTGGCCATGATGGTCACCAAGATCATAATAGACCCGCATGCAGGAGAGGTCGCAGTTGGAAGGCTGTTCAGCGGGAAGATAAAGAAGGGTATGGAGCTCAGAGTCGTGGGAATGCCAAACAAGAACAGGGTTCAGCAGGTGGCCTTCTCAGTGGGTGCAGACAGGATTCAGGTAGATGAGATAGATGCAGGCAACATAGTTTCTCTGGTTGGAATGAAGGATGCCATAGCTGGCTCTACCCTTACTACTGATCCAAACATGGAAGCCTTTGAGGAGATGAAGCACTACTCGGAGCCTGTTGTTACAGTTGCTCTCGAAGCGAAGCACATGAAGGACCTCCCGAAACTCGTCGAAGTTCTCAGGACAGTTGCCAAAGAAGACCCCTCCATACAGGTTGAGATAAATCAGGAAACAGGCGAGCATCTCATGTCCGGAATGGGAGAGCTTCATCTTGAAGTTACAATATACAGGATAGAGCATGAGCATGGAGTTGAGGTAAAGGCATCGCCTCCCATAGTTGTTTACAGGGAAAGCGTGGACCACAAAGGAGGTCCCTTTGAAGGCAAATCACCTAATAAGCACAATAGGTTCTACATAGAGGTTGAGCCCCTTGAGGAGAGCATAGTAAATGCCATACACGAAGGGGATGTCCAGAGCGACGGAAAGATAAAGGATGCAAAGGCACTGGCGAAGAAGCTTGAAGAGCTTGGAATGAGCAGGGACGAGGCTAAGAATGTAAAGGCCATAAGAGGATACAACATGTTCATAGATGCCACAAAGGGAATACAGTACCTCCATGAAACAATGGAACTATGCATTCAGGCATTCGAGGAGGTCTGCAACGCAGGGCCTCTGGCTGCTGAAAAGCTCATGGGAGTTAAGGTAAGGCTTGTGGATGCCAAACTTCACGAGGATTCAATACACAGAGGACCTGCGCAGGTCATACCTGCTGTTAGAAATGCAATCTACGGTGCAATGTGTCAGGGCGACAGGATACTCCTTGAACCGATGCAGAAGGTATTCATAGATGTTCCTCAGGAACTCATGGGAAATGTCACGAGGGAGATGCAGCAGAGAAGAGGCACGATACTGGATATACAGCAGGAAGGAGACACAGTCAAGATAATAGCCAAGGCACCGGTTGCTGAGATGTTCGGATTCGCAGGTGCTATAAGAAGTGCCACAGGAGGAAGAGCGCTCTGGTCCACTGAAAACTCAGGTTTCGAAAGGGTGCCCAGAGAGCTTCAGGACAAGATAGTGGCTCAGATAAGGACGAGGAAAGGTCTAAAACCCGAGCCTTACGACGAATCCTATTACGCCGATTAAACCCATTTTTATTCTTCTGTTTTTCCTCAAAAATTGTTTATATGGGTGCATTATGGGGAAACATGGAATGGGCCAATGTGAGAGCGCCCGCGAGACTGCATCTCGGGTTCATAGCTGAGAGAGCTGGTGCTCTCGGTTCTGCCGCCATTGCCATAGAAGAGCCTTATCTTCTTTTGGATATAAGGAAATCCGGTGAAATAAAGGCTTATGGAGATTATTCCACTGAGTTTGAGCAACTAGCAGAGCGCTTACTCTCATCCTTCGTTCAAGGAAATGGTGCTGAGATATGGGTAAAAAGGGCTATAAAGAGGCATGTCGGCCTAGGATCAGGGACGAGGATGGCTATGGCCGTTGGAACCGCGCTCTCCTATCTTTACAGAATTGATATCAATCCATACAGAATAGCTGAATTCTTCGGAAGAGGGAGGAATTCAAAGGCCGGTCTGGAAACCCTTCTTCATGGAGGCATGGCTGTTGTCAATTCCTCAGGGCAAGGTATTAACACGGCGCTTCCGGAGGACTGGCGCTTCATCGTCGCCATCCCCGAAATAGAGCACGGATTTTTCGGTGAAAAAGAGAGGAAAGCCATGGACTCCATGGGAATGCCAGTTGTTGGTGAAGATATCAGAGATAGTATCATGGATGCTCTTTCTTCCGAGGACATAGAGTTATTTGGGAGGCTGCTCACAGAGCTTGATGAGGGTACAGGAGCGATGTTCACCCATGTCCAGCCCGGCACACACACATTCAGCCTCTTGGATAAGATAAAAGAGATTGGTCTGAAAAAAGGCGCTCTGGGAGCTGGGCAGAGCTCATGGGGCCCTGCACTTTACTTCCTATCTGATTCGGATAAAGCGGAGCGCATAGCATCATCTATTGAAGAATACATCCTCAGGAATGGCGGTGGGGAGGTTTTTGTCTCAAAAGCGGCCGATAAGGGCATTGAGATATTCGAATATGAGGAAAACATCTATGAAACGCATGGAATAGGGGAGAGCCACCGAATTCTTTATAAGTCGTGATCTGATATTCCTCCGAGCGGTGATTCCATGGGTATTTTAGATTCCGTCTTTGACAAGGAGAAGAGGACGCTTAATCGCTGTTTAAAGGCACTTGAAAAGGCCAAAGAGGCATACGGGGAGGGAGAGGATTCAAAGGTTCAGGAGCAGCTTGATTACATAAAGGAGATCATAGATGAGCTGGGTGAGATAAAGGGTAAAAAGGACTTTGCATCTTTTTATTACGAATTGGGCGATTTTTTGAAGGAGATAGGCAGCAAAAAGGACGCTGTGAAGGCATATCTGGCTGGCCTGAAACTGCATGAGGATCCCAAGGCATATAAGAAACTAGG
>JALSOU010000106.1 GCA_026986305.1 Thermoplasmata archaeon
TTGCGTGGGCTTCGTCTTGAACTCTCCAACTGTGCCTAAAATCGGAACAAGTGTGGTGTGGATGAACATGAAGTTATGGCTCCCTTCTTCCCTGTGCATCTGCCTCAGAGCCTCCAAAAAGGGCATGGATTCTATGTCTCCAACGGTTCCCCCAACCTCAACTATTGTTATGTCAGCATCGCTTTTCTTGGCAACGCTCCTTATCCTCCTCTTTATCTCGTCCGTTATGTGTGGGATTATCTGCACCGTTTTTCCAAGGTATTTCCCCTCCCTTTCCTTTTCAATCACCGAGAGATAGACCTTTCCTGTGGTTATGTTGTGGTCACTGCTCAGGTTCTCATCTAGAAATCTCTCATAATTTCCTAAATCAAGGTCCACTTCTCCCCCATCCCCTAGGACAAAGACCTCTCCATGCTGGTAGGGGTTCATGGTGCCAGCATCCACATTCAGATATGGGTCTATCTTTATGGCAGTAACCCTGAAACCCCGTGCCTTGAGGAGCCTCCCTATAGATGAGGCAGCTATTCCTTTTCCAAGCCCAGACAGCACGCCACCTGTTACCGCAATGTACTTCATATCATCACGGGAAACTCCCATGCGCTCCGAGTAATTAAAACTTTCCATAAGAAAGATGTATGATTTTTTGCGTATATTGTTTTACAAACTTACTGTTGAAAAATTTATTTTATAATGGACTTTTAGGCTTTATTCAAAAGCACTTAAATTAATAGTCGAAAACATGGTTTTAGGCGTGATAAAGAAAAAATATGAGAAAATGTTTATATTAATTGTTCTCCCCAATTTTTTATTATCTTATTTTCACTTATAGGTTGTCTCTGTTCTTTTCTCTATTTTTACTATTAAAACTTCTTTCCTATCTCTATCCACCATGTACAATATTCGATATCTTCCCACCCTTTTTCTTCTTATGTTATCGTATTTTCAACCTTAATTGTCCCTTTATGCCAAGGATTTTCTCCGATCTCAATTATCGCTTCTTTTATCCTATTTTTCAGTTTCCCATCTTTTAAAGCTTTAATCTGTCTTCTACTTTTAGGGGCGAATATCACCTCATAATTCATTCAAAGACGTCCTCCATTTTGTAATAGTGACCCTTTTCTCTTTCCTCCACCGCTTCTATAATATCTTTCATATCTTCCTCTGTTAATATCTCATCTCTATTTACTATCTTCACCACAACCTTATCCTCCTTTATTTTGGCCGGAGACAACAGACGGAGAACCCCATCTTTGTAAATCGCCTCTACCTCGCTCATGATTCATCTATCGTTTCGTTCTATTTTAAGGTTTTCTTTCTTTCGGTGGCACTTCAAATAGTCTATGATGGCATCTTAAACACTGATTGTTTAGATAATCCAATCCCAATAACTCCTTACCACATGCGGGACATCTGCTCGGCAGCTTGGGCACACCGTTCTTTTGAAACTGTTCTTTCATAGTTTTTATATCTTCGGCATTTACCCCATACATGGTGAATCTTATTTTTCTTCGCTTATCATCCCAGTATATTACAAACGCTCCATCTCTCCCTGCTTTTTTCCATTTTCTTTTATTCAATTTTCTAGAGTCTTCCAATACAGTGCTGTAACCCAGTATCTTCCAGTAAGGCAAAAATCTCCCCTCTTTTTTGTATCCGTGATACCAGTTGAAAAAGTTTGAGTACGGCAATGTTACTCCTCTCTCGTATATTCTGAATCCCTGTCCCCAGTAGTAAAATGGGGTGTATATGGTTCCAAATATAATTGCAAGAATGCCGATAATACGCATTATGATATATGTAGACATATCTAACCCGTGTGGAGGGGAAAAGAGATGACATGTCCAATCAATAATAAATGTTGTTAAAAAGAATATTAAGCCGTAAAAATAAAACAAACCCACAGCTACTCTACCCTGTGGAGGTGGTGAGGAAACACGTATCAGCTTACCTTTTTCCATAGTCCTCACCCCCTCCAGTATGCTCCTGTTTCAAGATGATTCGTCATTCTAGAAGGTTCTTCCAATATGTTTAAAGAATAATCAAGTATGCTCATCCAGTAATACCCCCTATTTCTTTTTAAGACATTTCACTTAGCCCTCCTCTCAACCCACGCTCCCTGCCCTTTACCTTCATCGACGCCTATGGAAATGGAGCGCACATTTTCAGGGAACTTCACCCTGCTGAGCAGCCAGCTGAGTATGAACTTGGAGAGCTCCTCTGCTGAAGTGGTGGGAACATCTATTATTGCGCAGTCCTCAGATGGAAACAGGTATTTTTTATCCCCCACACTCACTTTCACATAATCATCTTCCACATCCACTTTTGCTTCTCCTTTTCCTCCCGGAACGAGGACATGGTGGTCAAGAGTGTCCGCTATTTCCCTTAAAAACCTCTTTATCTCAGTGAAATCCATCACCATGTAATCCTCACCCTCATCTCCCTCAATCTCGCAGTGTATTGCATAGACATGGCCGTGCAAGCGAGCGCATTTTTGGTGTCCGGGTATGAAATGGGCTGCTGCGAAGGTTATTCCCAGATCCCATCCATCAAGTTTCAGCTTCATGTGCCCAAAATCACAGCCTTATATTATATGCTTTCGCAATGTTATACTGGAAAAAAGATATTTTCTTTGGCTGGAGAAAAAGGTTATATATCGAAGCCCCATTCTCCCGTGAAAGTCAAAGGGGGAATTCCGTGGAAGATGAAGCAATTTTCGATGCCTTGCAAAGGCAGATCGCAGCGATGAAAGATGAAAAAGCCAAGCTCAAGGAAAAAGAGCGTCAGATTAAGGAGACAGAGGAGAGGCTGGCTAAGGAAAAGGAAGAGCTTGAGAAGAAGCTCTCGGAAATAAGCTCCAAAGAAAGGGAGCTGGCGGAAAAAGCCTCTCAACTCGATGAGATAAAGGTTAAATTGGATGAAGAAC
>JALSOU010000107.1 GCA_026986305.1 Thermoplasmata archaeon
CTTTTCTCCCATTTCAAAGAGCTTTTCCACATCTTTTTCACTTCCCTGAATCTCTATTTCAACGAATAATCCGAGTCCTTCCACTGTGTCCAGAGAGATTTCTATATTGTGATAGCTGTATGTCTCTCTGATCTTTTTAACCTCCCCTGCCTTCCTGAAACCCAGCTTTTTCAGGAATTCCGCCGCCTTTTTCTCATCTTCCACCCTTAGCTCTACCTCCTCCCTGCTCTTTGTCTTTTCATCTATTTTTGGGCCTTTATAGGTTATGTAAGCATGGTCTTCAATCCTCACCCTCACAGCCTCATCCGTTTCAGCAAAGTCCCTGCAAGGGTGATTGAAATATATGTCTCTCTGCTCCTTTTTTCCTGTGTATTCCGCTCCAATATCCCTCAGAATATCCTTTATTCCATCAAAATCACTAACCTTCGCCTTTATCTCCATTTCCATCATTCTCACCGTATCTGTTTATTATCTTTATAGAGACTATTCCACCCACTATCAGATTGAAGTAGTATATTGAGGAGCGCCAGAGAAGTATGAAAATCCCGATTATGGCCCTGGGAACGAAGGGAGAATAGAAGGCCAAGATGCTGAACTCATAGACTCCTGAAGCTCCAGGAGTGGTTGGAGCTATCGCTATTAGCGTTATGAGAACCTGAGAGAATATGGAGTAAAGCCATATCGGTTTTAGGCCGAAGCCCATGAGTATCACAGATGGTATGGAGAAATCCAGAAGCCATATTGCAAAGGTGAGCGCCAGAGCCAGGGAAAAATGCCCCTTCTTTTTCACCATCATCTTGAAACTCGTGCTCAACCCATCTATTTCCAGCTCTATCCTCTCTATGAGCTTTTCCTCATCATCTTTTCTCTTTGAGAAAATCTTGGTCTTCGTTATCGCCCATCTGACTCCTTTTTTCAGGAGTTCCGGCCTTATGACCCCTATCCATATCATAGCCCATATGATGGCCAAAAAGAGAGCGCTCCCCAGTATGTATGCCATAGGATCTCCAACAACGATCATTCCTCCGAAGAGCACGAGGATTATCGGAACGAGGGAGATGAAGAATATCACATCCAGAACCCTCTCTCCCAGAACTATGGCAGTAGCCCTTCCGCCGCCTGTGGTATCTGATAGCATCTTTATTCTGAGGGGTTCGCCCCCCATCTGAGAGGGAGTTATTGCGGCCAGAAATCCGCTGGCAAGGCTTATTTCAACCGCTTCTTTAAATGAAATCCTGTATCCTATGGAATGGGTGAGAACCATGAGTTTCAGAGATATGGCGATTATTGAGAGTATGTGGAGGATAACAGCCAAAAGAAGGTAGTAGGGGGATATTCTGGAGAGGTATGCCAGCGAGTCCTTGTCCACTGTGAATGCGGAGATTGCCAGTATTACCACTATGCTTATTATTACAGATACCGTTAGAAAGCGCTTTATGTTCATGTAACATCCTTTTTAAGGAGGACGAGAGCCTTTTTAAGCGGGGTATCCACCTCCATCTCTTCCATCTCTGTGCCTTCAACCTGAAGGCTGTAATCTATTGATATATGCTCTTCGGTGAGAGTGAATTCCTTTCCATCTATCACAAAGATGCCGCCTTCTGAGAGCTTCCTTTCAACCTCCGATGGTTCTGCGCTCCTCAGGTACTCGCTTATCTTCTTCGCATCTCCCTTGAACTCTGGCCCTATCTTCCTGTAATTCGGTATAACCCTGACAGGCACCCTTTCAACATCCTCTTTCTTTATCAGCACTATGTCATCTGCCTTAACGGTCCTCAGTATGTCCTCGTGCGCCTCTATTATCGCTTTTTCAGCCTCAGGAGCCACTATGGTTATCCTGCCTATGTTCGCATTGAGAGCCATTCCTTTTGAGGCCTTCCACCTTCTTATGGCAGCTATGATCTCCTTTACCGCTTCACCACCTTTTTCAGCCTCATCATCCTCAAGCACAGGCTCTGGCCATTTTGATATGTGGATGCTCTTCTCACCCTCCTTCTCCCTGTACATCCTCTGGTATATCTCCTCGGTTATGTGCGGCATGAAGACAGCCAACATCTTCAGGGTTCCTAGGCCGACTGTGTGTAGGGTGTATCTCAGAGCTTCATCATCCCTTCCCTTTATCATTTCAAGGTAGTGGTCCGCAAACTCGTGCCACAGGAAGTTCTCTATTATAGACATGGCTTTGTCATACTCAAATCTCTCCATATGCTCTGTGGCTTTTCTCACAACATAACTGTATCTGCTGAGTATCCACCTGTCTACTAGCCTAAGATTCTCATCGCTACCATCAATACCCCATTTTTCTATGAGTCTGTATATGTTCCATATCTTGTTCTCAAACCTCACAGCGTGCTTAACATCCTTTGACCTGAAAGGAGTATCTATGCCGAGGGTGCACTTGGCTGCGAAGTATCTAAGAGCATCGGCGCCATAGTCTTCAAGTAGCTGGAGTGGGTCAACAGCGTTTCCCCAGGATGCGTGCATCGGCCTCCCATCTTCAGCTAAAATAAAGCCTCCTATCATTATATTCTTCCAAGGCTTCTCACCAGTTATTGCCGTTCCCCTGTATATGGAATAGAACGCCCATGTTCTTATTATGTCGTGGCTCTGCGGCCTCAAACTCATGGGATATAGCTTTTTGAAGAGCTTATCGTCCCTTCTCCAGAATGTGTTGTAGAGCGCTGTTATTGAGGAATCCACCCATGTATCAAATACATCCTCGCAGCCTTTCAGCTCTCCACCGCATTTCGGGCATCGGTCCACAGGCGGAGGGTCTATGGTTGGGTCAACATAGCATTGCTCTTCCTTTGCCAGAACAACATGGCCGCACTCCTTGCATTCCCATAGCGGTATTGGTGTGGCAAAGTACCTCTGCCTTGATATGACCCAGTCCCTATTCAAGG
>JALSOU010000108.1 GCA_026986305.1 Thermoplasmata archaeon
CAAAGAAATGGACGAGATGACCAAGCTCCTCCTCTCACAGGGAGTTTATTCTCTAAAAAAGAGTGATGACTCTGTGGACAAAAGGATATTGAAAATGCTGAAAGCGAACGAGAAAAAGGTGTATCGATTCTGGATAGGGGTCGTTTATGGCATACTTCTACTAATTTCCCTGTATTGGTTGCCGCTCTTTGGGCCAATGATAGCAGGATACATAGCTGGGAGGAGAGCTGGAAGCCCTGCCAGAGGAACTCTCGCCGGCGCCATAATAGTAATAGTGTTCTATGCCATGCAGAACCCAGCAGCCCTATCTTCACTCCCCATAAACATAGTCTCTATGAGGGATTCACTATTTTCCGCAATTTCCTACCGTGCAAAGTGGATCGCTCCTGCGCTCTCCTTTATAAAGGCATACACCACTCCCACCATAACTGTTCTTTCAGGCCAGCTCACATACACACCTCAGACATATACGATTCTCATGGTGTTCTCCTATATCGGGGGAACAATAGCAAAGCAGAAAAGGGAGGAGATAAGGCTTATGGCAATGGGAAGAATTCTGAGCCATATACCAGTTTACCCTGTCTCAGTGCCATCTCCACACCACTCAGTCCAGCCCACCTATGAGCCATCTGTGAGCTTTGAAGACCTTGAAAAAAGGAGCTTCCACCCGGACTACGAAATAAAGAGAATATATGAAGATGAATATGAAAATGAGTATGATAAACCTGAAGAGAAGCCCAGACCTAAAAGGGTGAAAAAGGAAGAGATAATAAAGAACATTAAAAGGAATAAAACGGTTAGGAGAAAGGATTTACTGTAGATTCAGGTACTTTATTATGCCTTTTGCAGCCTTCTTTCCATCTGCAACAGCGCTTATTATGTCCTTGGTCGGGTTCACAGCGTCTCCACCTGCGAACACTCCCTCTATGGATGTCATTCCGTTGGCATCAACCTTTATGTTGTTCCAGTCCATCTCCAGCTTTTCCTTTATGTGATCAGGTAGGAATGAGAACTCTATGGTCTGCCCTGTGGCCTCTATGATGGTATCCGCCTCTACGAAGTACTCCTGATCCTTTATGGGCACCGGTTTGGCTCTTCCACCGCCTTCCTGCTCAACCATCTCGTTCTTCCAGTACTTCATTCCCTTCAATTTCCCGTTTTCAACCACATATTCAAATGGCGTAACAGTCCAGACGAATTCAACTCCTTCAGCAGCTGTTTCCTCATATTCTTCCTCTGCATTGCTGGTCCCTGCGCTCGGCCTGTCCTCAAACCTCCTCCTGTAGAATATGGATGCTTTCTTCGCCCCTAGTCTGAGAGAGGTTCTGGCAGCGTCCATTGCTGTAAATCCGCCGCCTATGATTATGACCTTCTCCCCAACATCCACTTTCTCTCCGAGCGCCACCCTTCTTAGGAAGTCTATGGCGTGCATAACCCTGTCTGTTTTTTCTGAGCCTGCGGTTCCAGTGGTTCTTGGCCTGTGGTTTCCAACTCCTATGAACACCGCATCGTATTTCTCCATGAGCTCTTCAAAGCTTATGTCCTTGCCGACCTCCACTCCGTATTTGATATCAACTCCAAGGGACTTTATGAAGTCTATCTCCTTGTTCAGTATTTCCATGGACAACCTGTATCTAGGTATGCCTATGGTCATCATGCCTCCAGCAACCTTATGTTTTTCATAGATGTCCACATGAACACCGTTTAGGGCTAGATAGTATCCTAGTGTTAGGCTGGCAGGCCCAGCTCCTATGGCAGCAACCCTTTTTCCGGTATCTGGCTTTTTGTTTACCTTCACATCCTTCGTATAGTCTGAGTTCTCAGCTATGTACCTTTTTATGTGCCTTATAGCAACAGCATCGCCTCTGTTGTGGAACACACAGGCATCCTCACACCTGTGGGTGCAGACCGTACCGCATATCTGCGGCAGGGGCAGGTCCTTGAATATGATGTTTATTCCCTTTTCCACATCTCCATCTGCCATCGCCCTGACATATCCGGGAATATTCACCCTTGCCGGACATCCGGGTACACAGAGGCCGCATGCCAGACATCTGTCTGACTCAGCCATAACTTCTTCCCTTGTGTAGGGAAATATGTACATATCAAAGTCTTTCTTTCTCTCATCAGGGTCCCTCTGCTTTATCGGGACTCTTTTCAACCTGTTGATAGTGCCTGGAACCGCCATATCACTTCCTCCTCAGTCCCTTAGTGTCAAGGACAAAGTCCGGTGTTTCATGCACGACCTTTGAGTCAGGTATGAACACGAAGCTATCCTTTTCGTCGTCAACATGGGTAAATGTCCTTACCATCTGAAGAGAGCCTGTCGGACATACTTCCACACAGAGAGCGCAGAAACAGCACCTTCCGTAGTCTATCTGGGGCCTCAGTGGCATGGATCCCGGCTCCTTTCTGGCATATTCAGGGAAAGGAACCATTTTTATGGCGTTGTCCGGGCATATTCTTGAACAATTTCCGCAGCCTATGCACTTTTCAAGGTCGTTTGTGTGGAATCCCCTGTACCTCTCAGCAGGTGGCTTCACCACCTTCGGTATCAGGACTGTGTGTGGCTTCTTAAATAGCTGTTTAACCGCCCTGAACGGGGAAACAAGGCTTCCTTCTCTCTTTATCATGATATCACCTATCTATATCTGGAGGGCAGACATCAAGGCTGAACATCAGAGCAGCCACATCAGCCAGCCTCTCTCCAACTACCATTTCCTCATAGACCTGAACTCCGTGGCTTATACTCGGTCCTCTGACCTGCATCCTGTAAGGTCCTATGCCCCCATCACTCACTATGTAGTACCCAAGCTCTCCTTTTGAGCTCTCCACAGCAGCATATGCCTCTCCCGGAGGTATCTTCCAATGAAGC
>JALSOU010000109.1 GCA_026986305.1 Thermoplasmata archaeon
CCTCATAGCCATGAGCTTCACAGGTGTTGTTTTCACCATTCTTTTAACACTTCTTCTATGGATCGGAAACCCTGAAAACGCCCCTAATACTGCGGAGCTGATATCAAAGTTCATAATGATCGCAGGCCTCACCTCATTGATAGCGAACATATCGAGAATGCCCTATGGGATTCAGGCGGCCAGAGACCTTTCCTATCAACCCATACTTCCAGATGAGATAAAGAGGGAAAAGGATCTGGCAAAAAGAGCGCAGATGATAGAGGAGTTCATAAAAAATCAGGGTCTGGACAACAGGAGCATGAACATTGGAAAATACTTCCTCTTTCATTCTCTACCTGAAACTCTGAACCTATATGCGCTCCTAATCGCCATAGAGCTCATGGCTTTCACCCATGCTTTGACTATTGGAAATGCCACCAACATAAGCACTGAGCTCTCCTCCCAGATATTCATGTCAGGCATACTCTATATTATTCTCACCATTCCAGCGATATTCTCCATGAAAAAATCCTCTGAGATTGAGATGACACAGGAGAACCTTGTAAAAAAGGTTCTTGTGGCGTTTTATGGATTCATACCCTCCATAATCGGCCTCATCATAATGACCTACTTTGTCGTTCAGCTTATCCACTAAAAACCCTTATTTACTCCGCATATTTCCAAGTGTGAATGAAGAACCCATGCCGTTAGAGGAAGTGGAGCGCAGGCTCAGGGAGGCCTATGATAGGGACTTCCACTTTGAAGAAGGCCGAGTTCTTGGGTCCATGTGCTCAAAGCCTGAGGATATTGCGGTGAAGTACCACGCCCTATTCTCAGAGGCCAACCTAGGAAACAGGGGGCTTTATCCCGGAACCGCTGAGCTTGAAGAGGAGATAATTGGGGATATATCCGAGCTAATGCACCTGAAAGGCGGCTGGGGGCAGTTTGTAGGCGGAGGAACAGAGGGAAACATAACCGCAATGTGGATAGCCCGCAATTTATCCGAAAAGAAGAAGATACTGGCGCCGGAGAGCGCTCACTTTTCCATGAAAAAGGCCACTGACCTGTTAGCCATGGAGCTGGTGGACATCCCTCTAGACAATGAGTACCGCATGGATGTGGATGCACTTGAAAGAGAGATGGATGGGGATGTGGCTGCGGTGATGGCTGTGGCTGGAAGCACAGAGTTGGGACAGGTTGACCCGATAAAGGAGATTTCTGAGGTTGCCGGGGATGTTTTCCTGCATGTTGATGCGGCCTTTGGAGGCATGGTCCTTCCCTTCCTTGAAGATCTGGGCAGATGGAGTGGGGACTGGGATTTCAGGGTAAATGGGGTCGATTCGCTCTCTGTTGACCTGCACAAGATGGGTATGAGCACCGTGCCTTCCGGAATTCTCCTCCTCAAAGAAAGGGGATATGTGGATTCCATATCTGTGGAGTCTCCATACCTCACGACGAAAAGAAACATAGGGCTTGCTGGAACCAGACCCAGCGGTGCGGTTGCTGGAGCCTATGCCGTTGTGAAGAGCATGGGCAGGAAAGGTTACAGGGATGTGGTCAAAAGGTGCATGGAAAACACGGAGTATCTGGTTGGAAAGATGCAGGATATCGGATTTGAGCCTGTCATAAAGCCGATTATGAATGTGGTTGCCTTCAAGACAGATAGGGCTGAGAAGATAAGGAAAGAGATGGATAAGATGGGATGGAAGATCTCAACTGTGAGGAGGCCGAAGGCGATAAGGATGGTGGTTATGCCCTATGTCACCAGAAAGGTCATAGATGAGTTCACGGAGGCTCTGGATGGACTTGGCTATGCTTAATGCTGTGAAATGGGCCGAGGATAACGGATATGGAAGCGTGCTTATACAGGCGCCTGATGGCCTGATTCCAAGGGTTAAAGAGATTGGAGAGCAGTTTGAGAAAGAGGGAGTAAAGGCGAAGATATGGATGGGAGGAAACTTCGGGGCATGCGATGTTGTGGACCCGAAAATAGCGGGATGCGATGCACTCATCCACATAGGACACGCTGAGATGCCAAATTTAAAGCTGGATTACCCGGTTTATTTCCATGAGCTGAGGGATGATTCCGATGTCATAAGGGCGGTGGAGAGTGTTTTAGATGAGCTGGAATCCCCTATCGGAATTTTGAGCACCGTGCAGCATGTCCATAAACTACCTGAGCTTCAGGAATTCCTGAGCTCAAAGGGCATTGAAGCACTCATCGGAAAGGCGTCTGGAAGGATAAAGTATGCAGGTCAGGTTCTTGGATGCAATTTTTCCACAGCTCTCATGGTTAAGTCAAGAGTATCCATGTATCTCTACATAGGCACAGGGCTATTCCACCCGCTCGGAGCGGCCATGGTCACTGGAAAAAGGGTTCTCGCTCTGGACCCGCACACGGGAAGGCATGAGCTTATTGAGCGTGGAGAGGATTTCCTGAGGAAAAGGTACGGTCTAATAGCCAAGGCGATGGACGGAAGGAATGCTGGGATACTCGTGAGCACCAAGCCGGGGCAGAACAGGATGAGAATGGCGGCTGATTTGAAGAAGAAAGCGGAAGACAGGGGATTTAGAGCTGATATCCTAGTTATGGACCGAATATCGCCTGAGCTTCTCTTGGGATCAGGCTACGATTTCTATGTGTCAACAGCCTGCCCCAGAATAGCGCTGGATGACTACATGAGCTATGATAGGCCCATACTCACAGTTAGGGAGTTTGAGATAGTTTTAGGAATAAGGGATGAATGGGCCATGGATTGTATGATTTGATGATTTTATGCAGAATTCCTTGGAATTTTCCCAGAAAAGCTTTAATACCAAGCGC
>JALSOU010000110.1 GCA_026986305.1 Thermoplasmata archaeon
TGATGCCGAGATGGACATTTCCTCCTCTCTGTATGGACATTGAGCGGTTAACAGCATGAAATATACCCTGCCCCAAGGAGAATTCTCCTGCCGCTATCTTTCCCATAACAGGAGCTATAGCCGAAGCTGATGCGATGAAGTGCTCAAACTTTGTTTTCCCTTTACTATATAGCGGGCTAACATTTCCCGGCTTGGGAGCGCTAGCCTCCAGCATTGCGGCCATGAATGCGCTCTGCTCTATGTATTCCTCTCTGGATATCACATTACCTCTACTCCGCTGGACTTTGGAGGAGATTTTTTGCCGAAACTGGGCTGTGGAACAGGCAAAGGTGGAGGCATATGGAGATCTCTGGAGAGTATGAAGGCTTCGACAACGCAGTTGTTCAGTATGACTCCATGGATTTCATTGGCCATCCTGTCAGGCATGGCCTTCTTTTCGTTCCACCTCTCTGTGATATCAGCAACATTTCCCTCATAAAGAATGGTGCCTTCCATCCTCATCAGACCTATCCCTGCGTAGTTCACAGTAAATCTGAATTCAACATTTACGGTTTTCTCCCCTGCAGGTGCTATGTTTGTTATGCTCACATTGAAGTTCACATTTATCTGGGAAAAGCGCTCTCCGGGCCTTGTGAATCGCCTAGCCTCTATCTCATTTATGTCGAAATTTCTTACAGGCATGAAGGGAAATACGCGGAGCGTATAATATACTTTGTGATTGAGTATTCCTGTATCAAAGATAATAAAAACCTATATATACTACGATAACTCATCAGATTATGCCAATAGGCAAACAAAAAGAAAAAGGAGAATAGACATGGAAGAAAGCATAGACGCAAAAGTAAGCGACCTGACACCCAATCACAACAGGGTGAACCTGAAGGTGAAGGTCGTAAGAATAGGCGAGACGAAGGAAATACCCTCAAGATATGGCCCGTCCAAGAAGGTGACTGAGGCTGTAGTGGGGGATGAGACAGGAGTCATCACGATGTCCCTCTGGGAAGACCAGATAGATGGAATACATGAGGGAGATGTTCTGGCTGTTAACAATGGCTATATTTCCCTTGTGCAGGGACACATGAGACTCAATGTTGGAAAGTACGGATCAAAAGAGGTCATAGATGAGGACATCGGAGATGTCAATGAGGGCCTCGACATGAGCGAAAAGGAGTATGAGTACAACGAATACCGCAGGAAAAGGAACTACGGTGGAAGAGGCGGATACGGAAGGAACAGATACTGAGTTTGCTGAAAACGGATTAAACATATAAATTTTTTATTTATTTTTATTTAATTATATATTAATATCATAGATGTATTCTTAACCATATGGTTATGAGAAAGTGGATTGTAATAGTGGGCCCGGAGAGATTTGAACTCTCGGCCTCCCGGTTTCCGTCTCGCAGGCGAGACCTATTCTCGCAAGCTGCGGATATCAGCCGGGCGCTCCAACCAGGCTAAGCTACGGGCCCATTGCAGATGGGATTTGTCTGGAAGATGTTTGGAAGGAGTATTGAACTCCTTTTTAAATTTGCGGTTATGCCACAGAGACGCTATTGATATCGAAGTGCCTGTTCACTATGCGTCTAGCGAGGTCCAGATTAGCCCCGTGTCTTCCTATGGCGCGTGCCTTGTTCTCAGGCTTAACTGTAACGGTTGCGTGTATTATCTTTCCCCTGTTCTCTATCTCTACATTCTGAACCCCATAGGGCCAGAATATGTTTCTCAGGAATATCTTCGGATCCTCAGAGAACTCTATTATCTGCACATTCTTCTTGAAAAGCTCCCTGAGCTTGGTCGCTGTGACTCCTCCTTTTCCTATGGCCTTGCTTCCCTGACCCGGCATCACTATGAATATTATCTTCTCAGGGGTCTCAAGGCAGTCCTTCACCTGCGTCTTCGTTATCTTCTCAAAGATGGATATGTATCCGAGAAGCTCCTCTGTGAAAGCTATTTCCTGTTTCATGTTCATTCCTTTCCGGACAGTATGTCTGATTCGCCCGGATCCACCACCGTAACCACGGAAATTGCGAAAGGCTTCCCTGAGGCGGCTCCGAGCTCAACATTTGTGCCTTTGAAATGGAATATAGGCACGTTTTTATAAGTCTTTTCCCTGAAAGCCTCCTCAGGGCAGTTGGAGGCCACCACCAGCATCTTGGCTTCTCCGTTTTTCACGGCTTTCTTCGCCTGCTCAACGCCGAAATACACCTTTCCAGTTTCCACGAGCAGTTTCAGACTTCTCTCTATGTTCATATCATTCCTCCTTCTTTCTGAATCCTACATACTTTATCTTAACAGCCCCTGTTCCAAGGGTTACAGGCTGTCCTACTATGATGTTCTCAGCAACTCCAGCCAGCTTATCCTCTTCTCCTTTAAGTCCTGCTGAAAGAAGATGAGCTGCAGTTATCTCAAAGGCAGCTCTAGCCAGAACGCTTGTCTTTCTTCCTGATACTCCGTGTCTTCCTATGGCTCTGACAGTGCCGTCATTCGTCATTATATCTGCCACAAGCATTATGTGCCTCAGATCCACGGTAAGACCCTGCTCTGAGAGGGTATTATGGGCTTCCCTTATTATCGCATTTCTAGCCGCCTCTATACCGAGGACTTCTGCTATCTCCATTATGCTGTTTGTAGTGGTCCTAACAGGGTCCACCTCCTCCATAGACAGAACCTCGGCTAGGTTGGATCCCTCTGTATATATGACATACTCCTCGCTTCCCTCTTTTTTCCTTATCACTGCCCTTTTTATTCCTTTTATCCCCTTTAGATTTATTTCTCTGAGATTTCTC
>JALSOU010000111.1 GCA_026986305.1 Thermoplasmata archaeon
TTTTCTTATTGCCCAATAGAGGTTCTCTATATCTTTGTTGTTTGTAGCGTCCATCCTTCCTCCGCCTTTTAATCCTGATATGAGGGGCGTGTGGAGGGCTATGGGCTTTCTCCATCCCAGCTTTTCCGCAGCATCTCTCGCAAGCATGTGAGCCTTTCTCTGGTCCATTCCACCATAGGCAACATCCACATCAAGCTGGAATATGTCCGCTGCCTGCATAGGTGGGTATATGAGCTTTGAGACATCGGTCTCCACCTCGCTCTCCTTCCTGCCCATTATTGTCAAGGCTCTTCTAACTCTGGCGAGGCTGGAAACCTTTGCTATTCTGAGAACCTTCTCCCAGTAATCAGGTGTGATTATATCCGATGCCCAAACGAACTCCGTCTTTTCAGGGTCTATTCCAAGGGAAAGGAAGGCATCTTTCATGTACTCCCCGCATACACGGATATTCTCCATCTCCCCACCGAGCTTATCGTTTATGAATGCATGCCAGTCTGCGAGGAATATCTTTACTGTGAAACCTGCTTCCTGCATGTCCTTTATCTTGCGAGCGCAGATGAGACCCTGAGCTATGTGCATGAATCCTGAGGGTTCAAATCCTATGTACGCCGTTGGATTATCCTTTTCTTTGAGCAATTCCATGAGCTCCTGCTCTGTGACGACCTCTTCCGAATTTCTTTTTACCAGCTGAAAGCGCTCTTCCGCATCCATGGTATCCCTCGTAAATCCATTTCCGATATAGAGTTTTTGCATGGCAAAAGACTGATTAATCCCTTCATATTCCGGTTTGTGAGAATAATCGTCTTCGGTGCTGGAGCCCTAGGGTCGCTATTCGGAGCCCTGCTATCCAGACAGAACGAGGTATATCTCGTTGGAAGAAAGGAGCATGTGGAAGTCATCAATTACAGAGGGCTGGAAGTTGAGGGGAAAAGTGACGGGACTTTTGAAGTGTCGGCTGGAGAAAGGCTGAAAGATGCTCCTTTTTACCCAAATTGGATAATACTAACAGTTAAAGCCTACCAGACAGAGGAGGCGGCTGATGAGATTCTCAATACATTTCCCAATGTGCCTGTGGTTTCATTCCAGAACGGGATTAAAAACGAGGAAATACTCAGAGAGATGGGGATAAACGCAGTTGGCGGCGTAACATCTCACGGAGTCACATATCTCGGTCCCGGCAGAATAAGGCACGCTGGCACAGGGAGGACTGTAATAGGGGAGCTTGACGGCAGGATTTCCATGAGGGTGAGAGCGCTTGCCTATGTTCTCTCCGAGGCTGGGATAATCACAGAGGTGAGCGACAACATAAAGGGAGAGATATGGCTCAAAGGTTCTGTTAACGCTGTTATAAACCCTATAACCGCCATACTGGGTGTTGAAAACGGATATCTTTTGGAGATTGAATCTCTTAGGAAGCTCGGTGATGAGGTGGCCGAGGAATGCGAAGAGATTGCAAGAGCGCGTAGCATAGATCTGCCGGGAAGACCGATAGAAGAATGGAAAACCGTGGCTGAAATGACCAAGCACAACCTATCAAGCGCTCTTCAGGACATAAAAAATGGAAAAAGAACAGAAATCAGGGAGATAAACGGTGCTTTTCTGAAAATAGCGGAGAAAAATGGAATTAACGCCAAATACAACAGAGTCCTCACAGAAATGGTCATAGCAAAAGAAAAATTAAATGAATTAAAAATTGATTAATAGGTTTATGGATAGCTTATCTCGTAGGTTATCGTGGCTGTGAAGTGGTCTTCAGGGGTTCCAGATGGGACTTCCACCTTCCAGCTTACCGGTGTATAGACTGCTGTTGTGTTTCCGTATTCAAGTCCTGCCGAATATGTACCATAGGGTCTTGGGTCTACAAAGCTTCCGGAGGACTTTCCCCAGACATAGAGCGCGTTGTTTCCTGAGAAGGCTTTCCATGACTGTATGTCTGTTGGTGCTGAGCTGTTGGATGGGTGGCTGTTTTGGACATAGATGTACTGTCTGGATATGGAATTGCCTGAGGAGGATGTAAGGTCTGTGACATTCACGGTCACAGAGTACTGTGTGTTTGAGCTGAGTATAACATGACTGTCTGGACTTAGCATTATGGTGGAACCCGGTGGACCTGAGCCGTGTGGGTTGTTTAGGGCAACGATCTCTGTGTATGCATAGACTCCGAACTCATCGTATTTGCTCTGGGATGCTCCGTTTCTACTATCGTAAATGGTAACATTGAAGTTCCATGACTTAGTATCGTTCAGAGCATTGCTCCTATCAAACTGATTTCCAGCAGAATCCCAGTGACCGTCCCCGGGTGCATATCTTACCTGAGGTCCAAGGCTGATGTTCACATAGAGGTGGAAGTAATCCTGACCGTCAGGGGATCCGGGAGCTGCACCGTGGGGGTTATCATCAAGGGTCTGATTAAAACCTATTAGTGTGACCTCATTTTTTGGCCATATCAATGTCCATGTTCCTGTGTTGTTTATCGGGTCTGTGGCGTTTGGGGAATAATGCAGGTGGAAGTTCAGGTTTCCTCCATGCGTGTCGTTGTAGTTGCTGTTATCATCTCCGTTGTCAAACCATGCGTATATGTCTATGGCTACATTCTTCCATCCCTCTTTGTATGACGCGTTGATGTAGAAGTAGTATGGAGTGCCAACATCAAGCTGTTTGTTGAGCATGCTTGTTCCATCCGAGTTTCTGAGGTCTATTTTGTTGAGGTGCGGATAGACTGTATCAACGCTTATCTGTGTGCTACTATCCGAGACTTGGTAGGAGATTAT
>JALSOU010000112.1 GCA_026986305.1 Thermoplasmata archaeon
TTTTAAGCCTAATCGAGTAGGCCATCGTCTTTCAGCCTCTTTTTCAGCTCTTCCAGACCTATTTCTTCCTCTTCCTTTCTTTCAGCTATGATTACGAGATCGTTCAGGTCTTCAATCAATTTTTCATAGCTCTCTATAGGAAGTATCACCGCCTTTTTCTCTCCGCCCTTTCCAACCACATATTCCACAGTTTCCATATTTGATGCTATGTTTTCTTTCTATTTAAGTATTGTGCGCCATACTCCGCATAAACCTATTTATCCTCCTTCCCTTCCATTCCCGTGAAAATCCTCACCTCATTCTGCGAGCATCTGAAAATCCTCCGTGAAATCCTGCCTGAACATGAGATAAGGTGCATTGAAGAAGCAGATGATGAGTTCGTGGAGAGATCTGAGATTCTCATAGTCTTTCACTGGAAGGATGTTGGGGATGTAGTGCCGAAGATGAAAAATCTCAGACTAATACAGACCCTTACCGCAGGGACAGACCATATACGGGGAGCGCCCTCCAATGCTATAATCCAGTCAAACGCTGGTGTTAATGCGAGGGCTGTTGCGGAGCACGCCCTTTCCCTGTATCTCTCAGCTGTTAAGAAGATTCCTTACAGAGATAGAAAGATGAGAAAAGGGGAATTCCCCCAGCTTCTCGAAAGCCAGAAAATTCTGGGGAAAAAAGCCCTTATAATCGGCTTCGGCCATATAGGCCAGGAGCTCGGCAGGATGCTATCCTGCCTTGGGATACGAGTGAGCGCCATAAACAGGAGCGGTGAATATAATGGGGATATAAAGCTAGATAGAATCGGCACCCTGCGAGATTTAGATGACATGCTTCCATATGCTGATGCTATATTCATAAGCCTTCCTCTAAGTGATGAAACACGCGGCCTCATTGATAAAAGAAGGCTGGAACTGATGAAAAAAAACGCAATACTCGTAAACACCTCACGCGGCAAGATAATCGTAGAAAAAGACCTGTATGATCATTTGAGAGAGAATCCTGAGTTCACCGCAGCGATAGACACATGGTGGCATTACGATAAGAAATTCAGACAGGATTATCCGTTTGAGGAGCTGGACAATATCATACTCAGTCCACACTGCGCTGGAACCTATGGGGGATGGTTTGAGGAGATGGTGAGGGGGGCAGGCTTAAAGGTCGTGGGGTTTGTAAGAGATTATAGAAAATGAAAGTGCATTTCTGAAAATTAAGTATTGGTCGATTAAAAAGATTTTGTTTTAAATTTGATAGACGGTAGAAAGATTTAAATCTATGTGAAGATATTCAACAAGCGATGATAGAGGTGTATGAAAACAACGGATTGCTTGTGATAAAATTCCCATATGACCCGAGATACATATCAAAAATTAAAGAGATAAGAGGCCACATGTGGCACCCTGAAGAAAAGGTCTGGACAGTTCCCGTATCAGAATTGGAGCATCTGCTTTCAATTTTCTCAAGAGAAGAACTTCACATAGCTCCGGAGTTGTACCTGAAGCCGCTGGAAAGAGAGCTGAAAACAAGAAAATACAGCCAGAAAACCTTTAAAGCATATCTATACTATAATGAAGAATTTCTCAGATTTGCAAACAAGAGGCCTGAAGAAATAGAAAACAAAGATGTCAAAGATTATCTCCTTCATCTCGTTGATGAGAAAAATGCTTCGGCATCCACCCTTAACATAGCAATAAATGCCCTAAAATTCTATTACGGAGGAATTCTGAAAAAAGATTTTATCTACAGTGTGAAAAGGCCGAAGAAAGACAAAAAGCTCCCGGTAGTTCTAAGCAGAGATGAGGTTTCAAGGATTTTTTCGGTTATTGAAAACCCGAAGCACAGGCTAATCCTGATGCTTGTCTATTCTTCTGGATTGAGGGTCAGTGAGGTGGTAAAACTCAGACCCGGAGATATCGATGTGGAGAGGGGATTGATACATATAAAAGGGGCAAAGGGAAGAAAAGACAGATATACAATCCTATCCGATACTGTGAAAAGAGAGATACCTGCATACATTGAGACATATAAGCCAGAAAAATGGATGTTTTATGGAAGGGAGAAAAGCAAGCACATCAGTACAAGGACAGTTCAGAAAGTTTTTGAAATTGCGATTAAAAAAGCAGGGATAGAGAAAGATGCCACGGTCCATTCGCTCAGGCACAGTTTTGCAACCCATCTGCTTGAAAATGGCATTGACCTCAGATATATTCAGGAACTTTTAGGCCATAAGAGCAGCAAAACAACTGAGATATACACCCATGTGAGCAACAGGGACCTTAGGAAAATCAGAAGTCCGCTAGATTTATATAATGAAAAAGTATCCTCTGAACAAGATGGTGAAAATGAGGAATGAAAAACACCCAGAAGAAAGTATATCTGAAATTAAGTTCAGATATCACACCAAATCGGAGACATATATGAACAAAAGTTCGGATATAAAGGAGTTAGGCGTAATCGGGGGCGACGGGCTTGAAAAAATTAAAACAAGTAGTATGGGGGCAACCAATATGATGGAATTGTTTGGAATTATCGGAGGAGTCATAGTAGTATCTTCTTACATACCTCAAATAATTAAGCTTTACAAAACAAAGAGCTCAAAAGATATTTCTTCTCTTTTCGTGTTCTTTATCATGGTTGGAACCCTTTGTCTGATGATATATTCTATTTTTATTTCGGACACAATCTTCACAATAATAAATGCCTCAGCAAGTATAAT
>JALSOU010000113.1 GCA_026986305.1 Thermoplasmata archaeon
TGAAAAGGGGATAAGTGAGCGCTCCATAGCCATAGACCCCGGCATAGGCTTTGGAAAAACGGTGGAACACAACCTAAGCATAATAAGGGAGTTGGATTCATTTTTGTCCCTAGGATATCCTGTGCTCATAGGCGTATCCAGAAAATCATTCATAGGAAAGACCCTGAATCTACCTGTTGAGGAGAGGATGGAGGCATCCATAGCGGTGGCAGCGATTTCTGTTATGAAAGGAGCCAGCATAATAAGGGCGCACGATGTTAAGGAAACTCTCAGGGCTGTGCGCATAGCAGAGGCTGTTTTAGGTGCCACTCAGGGGACATAGGGATGGAAAAGAGGGAGAAGCTGCTGGTATTGGCTGTGGCAGTCTCCATAATTGGAACAGCCTCTCTCTATCTCCTCTCATCAAGCACCGAGCATAGGGAGACTGTCCTCAGGGTTGAAGATGTCCTAAAGAACCCTCAAAAATACCTTTACAAGAACATCGCTGTCAGCGGAAACATAACAGGAATACACAGGCACGGAAACACCAGCACCTTCTATCTCAGAGAAGGAAACTATTCTATGCGATGCTTGGCTTTCGGAAACATGAGCATAAAGGAGGGGAGCGCTCTACTGTACGGAAAGCTCCGCTATGAGGAGAGATGGGGAATTTACGAGTTTTTTGTGGAGAGGATAGAGCTTAAAGGCCCTTGAATTCCCTCATTATCTCCTTAAACCTCCCTTCAATTATGCTTTCTCTGATTCTTTTCATGAATCTCTGCATGAACCTGAGGTTGTGTATGGATAAAAGCCTCATTGCCAGCATCTCATTCTCCTTGAATAGGTGTCTAACATAAGCTCTGCTGTAATTCCTGCATGTGTAGCAATCACATCCCTCTTCCAAAGGCCCCATATCTGTTTTAAACTCCGCCTTTTTTATGTTGTATCTGCCTTTCATCGTAAGAACCGTTCCATGCCTAGCATTTCTCGTGGGAAAGGCCGAATCAAATACATCTATTCCCATACCTATCGTTTCTATAATGTCCTCAGGGCTTCCCAGACCCATGAAGTATCTGGGCCTTTCCTCAGGAAGCAGAGGAGCGGTTTTCTCTATGGCTTTCATCATTTCCTCCCTGCTCTCCCCTATTGAAAGTCCACCTATTCCGTATCCGTCAAAGTCCATTTTAACGAGCTCATCAGCACATTTTTCCCTCAATCCCTCATATCTGCTGCCCTGAACTATTGCAAAGACTCCTTGCTCCTTTTTATCATGGGCTTCTTTGAACTCCTCAGCCCATCTTATCGTCCTTTCAACAGCCTTCCTCACCCTTTTTTCGCTGGCATCGTGCGGCGGACACTCATCCAGCACCATCGCTATGTCTGATCCGAGCTTCATCTGAGTGATCGCGCTCTCCTCCGGAGTGTATATTTTCACCTCTCCGTTTTCACCGTGGTACTTCATGCCTTCATCTGTGACTTTTATGAAGAATCCCTGCCTTATAACCTGAAAACCGCCGCTGTCCGTGAAAAGTACGCCGTTCCATCTCATAAAATTGTGAACTCCTCCGTGCATTTCTATTATATCAAGGCCGGGTTTCAGGTAAAGGTGAAATGCGTTTGAGATGAGCGCTCCTGTTCCTGTTTCCCTGACCTCCTCAGGACTCAGCGTCTTAACAGCTCCTTTTGTGGCTACGGCCATGAACATGGGAGTTTCAATCTTCCCATGTGCTGTTTTCATTATGCCTGCTCTGGCATTTCCGTCCTTTGCGATGAGATCGAATTCAACCACAGAATCACTATTGCTGTGTTTTGCTTTGAGCTATTCTGCATCTTTTTGCATCTTCCCACAGACCAAGCTCTTCATATATTTTTATGGCGTTCTCGTAATTCATAGAATATTCGTAGTTCCTAGCCATAGAAAGTTTTTTGTCATATTCTTCTTTTTCATATTCATATTTTCTATATAAAAACCATTTTGCCATAAATATTGAAAGGACAGGGCTGGCAAGTAGACCTATTAATATACTTATTCCAGATAAAAATGAATAATTAAAGGTAACCTTTTTATAGTCTTTTGATAGATTGACTGCAGAAAAACCACCTATTGCTGTTACAATCAAACCAACTATCGCTATAAATGCAATGAAGTATGAGAGAGGATAGAGTACACTTTTTAAGTCAAATCTATATGTGTTTGAAAATTTGGGATGTTTAGATGCGTCTTTGATGCTAGCTAAAGTAATTGATAAAAGCATAGCACCAATTGTAGCAAATAAACCACCGTTCCATACCAAATAGTAGCTTTTATCTCCATCTTCCGATCTTCCTGAAAATATTACACAAGAAACAATTAAAAAGAAAACGCCTATAGATAAGAGTAACTCTTTTGTGAGCTTTATTTTCTCTTCCCAAGGCTCTGACTTATCTTTCAATATATCACCTATCCAACATTCTATTCTTATATTTAAACTTTTTGAATATCAGCATGGCATCTCCGAAGGAAAAGAACCTGAACCTCTCCTTCACAGCGAGCTTATATGCGCTCATCACCCTCTCATACCCTCCGAAAGCGGTAACGAGCATCAGAAGGGTGCTTTTAGGCAGGTGGAAGTTGGTTATCAGAGCATCCATTCCGCTTTTGAACTCATATCCCGGATATATAAAAAGCTCTGTTTCCTTTGCGCC
>JALSOU010000114.1 GCA_026986305.1 Thermoplasmata archaeon
CAAAGAGCGGTGGTGTATATATTCCTAAAACAACACTTTATGCATTCAAAGGAGATGGTTCTGTACTGTGGAATATAACATTCAACGGAAGCATAACTCCCAATTCTCTTGTGGTTTCCGACATAAATGGGGACGGAATCAACGAGATTATCGTCGGAACAGATAATCTCTATGTTTTAAATCTTCATGGGAAACCCATACTCGAATACAGTCTTACCGAATCTGGAATAAGAAATATATATTCAATTATTTCAAATAAAAATGAAATTGTTTTTACTTTTTGGCATCATTCGGATTATAACCAAGAGCCGATTTACATATTAGGAAGAGATATCTACAATACATATTTTACTATGGAAAAAATCTATTTTGAAAATGGTACTTTCAATATTGTATGGAAAAACATCCTAGAAAAACCCAATGGGGCGTTAGGACCTAATTTCTATACCATGTTTTCAAACTCAAATTTCTCTTCGATATATCTGGTGCAAGCAAGACCTTCTGGATTATTGAAAATAAATGAAGATTCTGGGAGGGTGGAATGGAAGAAAAAGAGCGACTATGTGGTACCTCCTGAGACAGTAGTTTGTATTTTACCAAAAGTTGCTATATGGAATGAGATAAAAAAGATAAGAGTGATAGATAGTAGTGGAAAAATTATAAATTCATTCTTTATTTATGAAAATATTTACAAAAATTCGGCATTGGCAACCATTTCAGTATTTGATATAAATAATGATAACAAAAATGATATAGTTCTAATTGATAAAGAAGGATTGTTGGTCTTTTCTATAAACGGAAAAAAAATTATGAGCTCTAAATTATGGCCAAAAGCTAAAGGTTACTGGGATCCTGCTCCACCAATCCTCCACTCAGACACCGATAATGATGGTTTCGATGAGATAATCACAATAGATCCCGATGGTAGAATAGTCATAATAGACAATGGAGCTCCACCAAAAGAGAATGAAGGCATTTCCATGGAAATGCTGATATTTGGAGGAGCTGGAGCTGTTATAGCAGCTTCAGCGCTTATATGGATATGGAGGAAGAAAAGGAATGAAAAATAGCTGTGTTTAAATCGGCATAAAGGGAAAAGATGGATAATATCTAAGAAATGAGGGAAAATAAAATATACCATGTTCTCCTAATGTAGGGTGAAGGTATCATGAAAGTTCTGGTGCTCTCGGTGGACAGAGATGACGATTTCGGCACAAAGGCCAGGGTCAGAAGCCCTATTATCGGAAGAAAGGCGAATTTGCAGGCTGCGACGAAACTCGCGCTCTCCGATCCAGAAGATTCGGATACAAACGCTCTTTTCTATGCTATCTCCCTCTATGATAGGTTAAAGAGAGAAGGGAAGAGGGTTGAGATAGCAACAATATGCGGAGACCCGGATGTTGGAAGAAAATCAGACGAGAAGATTGCAGAGGAGCTGGACTATGTTTTGAGAAAGATAAGGCCTGATTCCGTGTATTTTGTATCAGATGGCTCCGAGGACGACTACATACTCCCGATAATAACATCAAGGGTCAAGGTGGACCACATAAAGAGGGTCTATGTGAGGCAGAGCAGGAACATAGAGAGCTCCTACTACTTCATAATAAAGGCCCTGAAGGATGAAAAGATGAGGAAGAGAATAACCATACCCATCGCCCTAGCTCTTCTCCTTTACGGCACTCTGGTAGGAATGGTTCCTTTCCTCGTTACATTCATGATTTCGGGGGCTGACAAGGTTCTTACCCAGACAGGGCTGCTTTCACAGTTCGGAGGAGGATTGCTCCTGACAATAATCGGCGTTTACCTTATCACATGGGCATACGCTCTGGACGAAAAGATGGAGAAGGTGATCAAAGAGTTCAATAAAAAAGTCAGGGAGGGGAGTACATCTCCTTATTTCACCGTTATCTCCCTTGTAATCGTTCTTTTCGGAATGGGGAGGTCCTGGGATGCATGGACCTCTGTGGAAGGGGATGCCACTAAGCACCTTCTCTTCTTCATAGCAGCTGGAATGTGGTGGTGGATATTCGGAATACTTATCTATGAAGCAGGGCATGTGGCGGATGCATACATACTCAAAGGAAGGGTGCCTAAGAGTTTTTGGATAATCACATTTTCAATGATAGGAATGGCTCTAGTGCTGTGGGCCATATTGGATTCCATAAAGGTTGTTCTTGGAATAGGGAGTCTGGAAAACAGCATATTCTTCATCTACCTATCCCTATCATTCGCAGGTCTTCTCCTAATTATAGCGGCGTGGATGAACCGCTCCCTCGGAAAGAAGGCAAGGGTGGAAGCCCAGTGGAGAAAGTGATAGCATGATAAAGGAACTGGAAAACGGCTCGCTTGTAAGAGGAAAGCTTCCTGAGGGGTGCAAGCTCTGCGGTCCCGGAAGAAAGATGGTGCTTTTCATAACTGGGTTGTGCGATGCTAGATGCTTCTACTGCCCACTCTCCGAGCACAAAAAGAACATGGATGTGATATATGCGGATGAGATGCCTGTCAGAACGGAGAATGATATCTTGGAAGAAGCGAGATTGATAGGAGCGCTCGGCACTGGAATAACTGGAGGAGACCCGCTGAAAAGGGTGGATAGAACTGTGGAATACATCAGGCTTTTGAAGGAAAACTTCGGAAAGGAGCACCACATACACCTT
>JALSOU010000115.1 GCA_026986305.1 Thermoplasmata archaeon
TTTGAAGGCACCTATGGCCTTTTCATCTATAGTACCGCTGACTAGCTTTCCGTTGACTATCCTTACGAAGGCATCATCTGGACATGCCTCGCCCCTCGTACAAAGACCTCTCCTCTGGCATATGGAGGCCTTGAAGCTCATGTTCAGGTCCTTTGGCAGTGCTAGGCTGAATATGTCCTTTCCAAGGTAGTATTTTACCCCATCCTTAACCTCAACAGGCTCAGGCAGGGAATCGTACTCTATGCCTTTCAGTATCCTTATAACCTGCTCCTCGGTGAACTTCGCATCTTTGTGGGTTAAGAAGAACATGCCTGTTATGTGGTCGTGTATGCCTCCTATAACCGGCCCACCGAATCTGGGAGAAAGTATGTTTTCCTGAACCTTCATTATTATTCTGGCCTCAGCCCTTGCCTCCTCACTCTGTAGGACATGGAGATTCATCTCATCTCCATCGAAGTCTGCATTATATGGCGGACACACAGCCAGATTGAACCTGAATGTCTTGTAAGGAAGGACTTTGACTTCGTGGGCCATCATGGACATCCTGTGCAGAGAGGGTTGCCTGTTGAACAGCACTATGTCTCCATCCTGCAGTTGCCTTTCCACTATGTATCCGATATCTACCTTCTCAGCCACTGTTTCCTTGTTCCTCTCAGTTACTTTGATTCTCCTTCCATCTGGCCTTATAACATAGTTAACCCCCGGAATATATCTGCCCTCTTCATCCACCGGATTATTTCCCCTTAGGACTAGCTCCTTTGCCTTCTCCAGATTGTACTGGTTTACCCTCAATCCAACTGTAAGCTCCCTTGCAGCAGCTATGGGAACACCCACCTGATTTATGGATAGATTCGGGTCTGGAGATATTACAGTTCTTGATGAGAAGTTGACCCTCTTACCTGATAGGTTTGACCTAAACCTTCCCTCTTTTCCTTTAAGCCTCTGCACCAGTGTCTTGAGAGGTCTTCCAGAGCGGTGCCTTGCCGGAGGTATTCCTGATGTCTGATTGTCAAAGTATGTGGCCACATGGTACTGAAGGAGCTCCCACATATCCTCAATGATCAGCTGAGGAGCACCGGAATCTCTGTTTTCTCTAACTCTCTGATTTATCCTCAGTATATCCACTAGCTTATGGGTAAGGTCATCCTCGGACCTGTCTCCTGATTCAAGGGTTATGGAGGGCCTCACCGTGACAGGTGGAACAGGAAGAACTGTTAGGACCATCCACTCAGGTCTGGCTACCTCAGGGTTTATTCCAAGAGGTATGAGGTCCTCATCAGGTATCTTTTCAAGGCGCTCCCTTATCTCCTTAGGAGACAGCTTATGCCCCTCTTCTCTGAATGTGTATGGTTTATCCAATACCAGTTTCTTCTGCTCTGCGCCACAATGGGGGCATATAGTCCTTGAAGAGGCATCAGCCACTATCTCCTTCGTTATCATTTCCAGATCTGAGAGGTCCCCGCCAAGCTCTTTAAGATTATCTACAACCTCTTTGTACTCCTTTATCTGGTCATCTGTTAGAAGTATTCTGCCGCAGGTGGAGCATGTGCTCTGAAGTAGCTTCTTTATCTCTTTGACATATCCAACATGAATAACAGGAAGTGCGAGCTCTATATGTCCAAAGTGGCCGGGGCACTCATCCACCTTTCCGCCGCAGGTTTTACACCTGAGACCCGGCTCTATTACACCCATATGCGGGTCCACAAGACCCATTTCCTTTGGAAAACCGTCCTCATCATAGGTGTCCGGAGTTATGACCCTTATTGCAGACATCTTTCTTATCTCATCAGGGGATAGGAGGGCGAACTTTATTGAGCCTATCCTTTTAAGAACGCCCACCATGGAAATAGTCGGGGCTCTCATCATCACACCTCCTCAAGCTGGAGTCTCATAACGACTCCAAGGGACATGAGTTCATCTCTCAGCAGCTTGAAAGCGTAGCTCACCTGCACAGGATGTATATTGGTCCTGTTTCCGCAGACTGGGCAGTACATGGCTCCCTTCTTATCCAGGATGGCTATATGCCCGCATTTTGGATTTCCGCAGACATAAACTATGGTACCATCAGACTGATCCAGAAGCCTGTCCTTGATAACCATCGCAACGCCATGGCCTATGAGGGTATCTCTTTCCATCTCTCCGAACCTAAGACCTCCCTGCCTTGACCTTCCCTCTGTAGGCTGTCTGGTAAGTATCTGTACAGGTCCACGGGACCTCATGTGCAGCTTTCCTGACACCATGTGGTGCAGCTTCTGATAATAGATTATTCCCACATAAATCTCAGCCTTAATCTTCTCACCTGTAATTCCGTCATACATCACCTGGGTTCCTGTGTGCTTGTACCCGTTCCTGACCAGAGCCTCCCTTATTGCCATCTCCCTCTCCCCGCTGAAGGGAGTGCCGTCAATAAACCTTCCTTCCATTGATCCAACGACTCCTCCGATCATCTCCAATATGTGGGCTACGGTCATCCTTGAAGGTATGGCGTGCGGATTTATTATTAGATCAGGAGATATTCCTTCCTCTGTGAAAGGCATGTCTTCCTGAGGCAATATGGCGCCTATGACCCCTTTCTGACCGTGTCTGGATGCGAACTTATCGCCGAGTTCAGGTATCCTCAGGTCCCTCACGACCACCTTAACCAGCCTACTTCCATTCTCTGACTCTGTTAACATGACTGAATCAACCCAGCCCCCTTCTCTTGGTCTAACAGTTGTGGATGATTCCCTGCGCTCCTGGGCAGCAAGAAAGTCTGCGCTCTCCTCTATGAACCTCGGAGGAGATGTCTTTCCTACCAGAACATCCCCTTCTTTAACAGCGAGCTCAGGGCTTATTATGCCGTCCTCTCCCAAATGGGCATAGGCCTCTTCGCCCCTAGCTCCCTTAACTCCGGGCCCGGGAATCTCAAAGTGGTCTTCCTGACCGCCCGCATATCTGCGCTCCTCGTCCTTGTATGTCCTGAAGAATGTGGACCTTCCCAGACCCCTGTCTACAGATGCCTGATTGAATATTATGGCATCCTGCATATTGTAACCTTCATGCGATATTATGGCAACCACGCAGTTCTGCCCAGCAGGCCTGCGGTTGTAGTTTATGAACTCCATGGTCTTTGTCTGCACCAGCGGTTTCTGAGGATAATGCAATAGATGAGCCCTGGTATCTGTCCTCATCCTGAAATTGGAAACAGCCAGGCCGAGGGACTGCTTTCCCATCGCTGCTCCCATGGTGTTTCTCGGAGATGAGTTGTGCTCAGGATATGGAACTATGCCTGTGGCCACTCCCAACATAAGGAGCGGGTCAACCTCCATGTGAGTGTGCTCCTTTGTTAAAAGAAGTTCTGTCTCAAACCTTCCTCCACATTTCTTGCACTCCAGCCTCGCTATGTTCTCTCCAGCACCCATGTTTATCCAGAGAACATCCTCTCTTGACAGATACCTGCCGCAGTGCGGGCACTTTTCAGGCACCTCATACGGATAAACCGCTATGTAGGTGTCCTCCTCCTCTTCCGCATCTATCCACTCTATTATTCCCCTTTCAACCAGATCGCTGAGCTTGAACTCTCCTTTTCTCAGAGCCTCAACTTCATCCATGGTTATGTCGGGCTTACCGTCCTTGAGAACTAGGAGCGCTCTCCTTATCCTTCCAGCGTCGGAGTTTATGAGGACTTCGTTCATGTGGTCGTCATACCTTACATTGACCTCATGAGATAGCATGTTGCTCCTTCTTCTTTCCCTTATGGCCTCAACCAACTCCCTAGGATTATCTATGGTTCCAACGAGGTCTCCGTTGACATAGACCCTGGCTTTTCCTGCCACATCCTCCTCCTTTTTCAGCCCCATGTCTTCAAGCATGTATAGAACTTCATTCTCGGGATAGCCCTCTGAGACATCCACGATGAGGGCGAGGTTCTTCACCAGACCGCAGTTCTGACCCTCAGGGGTTTCATTGGGGCACAACCTACCCCACTGTGTAGGATGCAAATCCCTTGCCTCAAAGTGGGGCTGTGACCTTGTCAAAGGCGATGTTACCCTCCTCATGTGTGAGAGAGCGCTCAGGTTTGATGTCCTGTCAAGCAGCTGAGATACTCCCGTCCTTCCGCCGACCCAGTTTCCTGTGGCCATGGCGTGCATTATCCTCTGGGTTAGGAGGTCCGGCCTTATAACAGATCTGATCTTTATGTCATCCCTCTTTCCGAGCCTCTCTATCTGGTATTTCAGGTCTGAAAGCAGGGCATTTACAGCCATTCTGAACAGGTCTTCCATGAGGTCTCCTGAGAGCTTCAGCCTTTTGTTGGCATAGTGGTCCTTATCATCGGGCTCTCTCTTTCCTATAGCCAGCTCAAGAACGCTCCTCGCCATTCTTCCGAGGAATATTGCCTTCTTCTTCCTGTCCCCCTTGCTTGATCCTAGGTGGGGAAGGAGGGCATTGTCCAGTATGGAAGATACCTTCTTCTCCCTGTACTCCTTGGCCTGCCCAGCTGCATATCTCCTCTCAAGGTAATCCAAAGCATCCTGAGTGGTGAATATTCCATTTGGTTTGTATGCTTTGGGATCGTGGATTTCCTCAAGATTGGCGTAGACTATGTTCTCCATCTCTGGCTCAGTAACTATGGCCTTGAATATCTCCTCGTCGCTGTCCATACCCAAAGCTTTCATAAGAACCATCAGAGGTATGGAGCCTGAGGCTGTTGGGACACTGACAGTGAGTATACCATCCTTCTTCTTTTCCATGAGTGTCAGTGCCCTGTACCCCTCTCTCTGTGAAAAGACCTTGGCGACCTCTATGCTCGTACCGTATCTCTCATCTCTTTCTACAAGTATCCTGTTTGGGGCCAGATCCTCCAAGGATATGAGCACTCTTTCGGAGCCACCTATTATGAAATAGCCACCCGGATCTAAGGGATCTTCAAACCTTTTTTCGAGCTCCTTTCTATACTCCTCATCTGTGAGCTTTCTCTGCAGCTCCTGCTCAAGGTTATCCCTGTGCAGGTTGCATTTAACAGATTTTACCATTATAGGTATGTTTCCCACAAATATCCTCTGCGGGTCTCTTTCAACCCCATTGACGGTTATAGTAAACTCTATTTCTACAGGGGCCACATAGCTAAGGTCTCTGAGCCTAGCCTCCATAGGTGTAATCTTGTGTGATGAACCGTTAGCCTCTTTCACCTGGGGCTGCCCAACAAATATGGTCGGACCTGAATCTGAATCTATCTGACCTGTTACAGGATCTCGCCTCCTTCCAACCCTTATGATTATCTCTGAGCCACCGACCCTGTCTGGATTTAGAACTATGGTCCCGGGTTCAGCGCCCTCTCCTATGCGTATGGTATCCAGAACCCTCTGCATCCTTGAATTTGGGTTTTTCTCACTGGCTATGAAGTCGTTAAACGAGGCTATGTGGTGGTTTACCACGCTCCTTTCCTTAAAGAATGCGTCTATAAACTCTCTCATTTCTAATCCTCCTTCTGTTTTAGCCCCTCACCACAACACGGTATGCTATGGATATGCCGGCGGTCTCGCTTTCCCTTATTATCCTTATTATTGTGCCTTCCTCTATGGTTCCATAAGCAGATTCTAGAACCTGAATGACGGGATCGCTCTTCCTTATCTTCGGGAGCTCATCCTTGCTTATTTTCATCTCTTCAAGTATCTTTTTCTCATTTTCTTTGCTAACTATCTGGTGCTCAGGGACGAGGTGGTTTACGAGTATATTTACATCGGGCATTTTGAGACCTCCGTTTTTTGAGCGGGCCTGTGGGGAATTTCGGCGCTCCTGCGCTTTCGAACCCCAGGCCGTCTGGTTAAAAGCCAGACGCTCTACCTAGCTGAGCTACAGGCCCGCTGAGAGGAAGAAGGCTTTCCGCAATATAGCATCACTTTAAAAAACTTTGCATTTCAAAATCCTTATTTTAAGCTCTACAACAAAACTCAAATAACTAAAATATTTTAAATTAAATTCAATTTGACATTTCATCTCAAGGTAGAAATCTATAAATAATGAATCTGAAAAAAGGATATAAATGCCCAATAATGAAAGAGTATGAAGTTAAGAAAATCTTTTATACCTAATCCTATACCACATATCTCCCGGAGAGCGCGGGTGTAGTGTAGTCTGGTTATCACTGGAGCTTGCCAAGCTTCTAACCCGGGTTCAAATCCCGGCACCCGCATATATTTTCATTAAAATTCTTGCAAGGTATCTTAGGTGATCTTATCCTACTTTAAAAATTTTAATTATATTTTTTAATATGAAAAGAAAAACTTTAAATAGTAAGTAGAGAATAAGTGACATATGCCAGTAACAGTGGAGGAATTAAAAGCACTATTGGAGCTAGAAGAGAGAGAACGGGGCATTAAGTTAGGAACATACCTATATAACCTAGGAAAAAAGGTGGAGAATGCAGATCCTACTAAAGACATAAGGGAATTGAGAGAGGACAGGCATGAGTTTCATAGTAGACAGTGATGTATTTATTCATGATTTATTGCACACAGAAAGGAGTGAAGAAGCAAGAACTTTCTTAGACAAATACACGGAAGAAATAAGTACCACAGCTTTGAATATTATGGAAATTGGCTCGGTCTTATCTCGAAAATATAGATGGAAGAAAAAGGATATAAATGATGTGGTAAATGTAATTAGAAAATCAATAAAAATTATAATCCCAAATGAATACGATATAATTGGTGCTCTGAACCTATCTCTGCAGTATTATCTTACTCCTATAGATGCATTGATGCTTACTATGGCTGAGAAAATGAAGACATCTCTGGTAACATTTGATAGAGAACTATTGAATTTTTCTAAAAGGGGATTTTCTGTGATATGTCCGGAGGAGTTGCAAAATTAGGAAAATATTTTTATTAGTAAATATATTAATATAAATCACTATTTTCAAATTCACAACCCTCAAACCTTATATCTGTGTTACTAATTTCATCTCTATGGTCAAAGCATCAGCCCCGGGAAAATTCATACTCTTTGGAGAGCATGCTGTGGTTTACGGAAAAGCTGCCATAGCCTTGGCAGTGGACATGAGGACTGAAGTTAGTGCGGATTATTCGTCCTCACTTCTGATAGATGGAAAGCCTCTTAAAGCCCACAGGAGTTTTTATATAAGAGAGATTATGAGGAGATGGGGAGGGAAACCCGTATCCGTTGATATAGATAGCAATGTTCCTCCCTCCTCCGGACTGGGCTCTTCGGCGGCTCTCACCGTGGCTATGCTCGGAGCCATGCTCTCTCTTGAAGGTTCTATAGGGAAAGAGGAGATAGCGAAGGAGGCTTTTGAAGTTGAATATAAGGTTCAGGACGGAGCCAGCCCAACAGACACCTCCACATCGACGCTTGGCGGGGCAGTTTATATCTCTCCTGAAAAAGAAGAAGGGCTGAAATGGACTGTAGAAAAGAATGGAAGGGTGTGGAACATACATTCGATAGAGACCCCTGAGCTTGGCTTTGTGGTTGGCTACACAGGAGTTCACGCCCCAACAAAGAAAATGGTGATGAGAGTAAGAAAGGCTGTGGAGAGTCATCCCTCAAACATGGAGAAAATTGAAAGAATAGGGGAAGTCACGATGGAAGGGAGGGAGGCACTCAAAAAAGGGGATGTTGTCCGTATTGGAGAGCTGATGGATGAAAACCACAGTCTGCTAAGGGGACTAGGAGTCAGCTGTAAAAGGCTTGAAAAGCTGATAAATGCCGTAAAAGACACATCTTACGGTGCGAAGCTCACAGGATCTGGAGGCGGAGGAAGCATGATAGCCCTAACTGATAGGCTGGAAGAGGCTGCTGAAAAGATAAAAAATGCAGGTGGAACCCCGTACATCGTAAGAGTGGATAAAAAAGGACTAATCAGAAAACTGTAAAATATGGAGGGTGATTGCGGCACATGATTGATTACACAGAGAGCTCAGGTGACCTAGTGGAAATAACCACGAAAAAAGGTGTTTACCGCGGCAGACTCCTTCCGAGGCACATGCTGAGCAGAGATGACATAATCATCGTAAAGCTGGAGAACGGTTATAATGTTGGATTTTCCACAGAAGACATAGTTTCAATAAAGACAATAAAAAAGGCTGAAGAGGTGAAATCTGTTAAAAGGGAGATTAGGAGGGGAAAAGGCCCAAAGATAACCCTTTTTGGAACAGGTGGAACTATAGCCAGCTATGTGGATTATCGCACAGGCGCGGTTCACCCAGCCATAAGCTCTGAGGACTTCCTCTTTTCTGTGCCTGAGCTTGCGGATATAGCGGACATAGATGCTGAGATGCTTTTCAGCGTTCTGAGTGAGGACATAACCCCTGAGCACTGGAAAAAAATGGCATTGGAGGCGGGAAAGGCCCTGAATTCTGGATCAGAAGGTGTGGTCATAGCCCACGGCACGGATACCATGTCATACAGCGCCTCAGCCCTTTCCTTCGCGCTCCGCAACCTGAACGGCCCTGTTGTTTTTGTCGGATCTCAGCGCTCCTCGGATAGACCCAGCTCCGATGCTGTGATGAACCTTCTCTCTGCAGTAAGGCTGGCTACATCAGACCTTGGAGAGGTGGTCATAGTTATGCACGCGAGCAGCAGCGACGATTACTGCCATGTTCACCGTGGAACCAGAGCGAGGAAGATGCACACATCCAGAAGGGACGCTTTCAAGAGCATAAACTCAGACCCCATAGGAAAGGTGACACCTGAGGGATATGAGCTGAAAAACTACAGAAAAAAATCGGAAGGTGATGTGGAGATATTCCCCGAATTTGAGGAAAAGGTCGCTCTCATATGCGCATATCCGGGACTGAGCGCTGAAACTCTTGAGCATATAATCTCCGAAAACAGGGGAATAGTTATAGCGGGAACAGGGCTGGGACACATAAAATCATCCATGATTCCAGTTATAAAGGAAGCTGTTAAGGATGGGAAACCTGTGGTAATGACCTCTCAGTGCCTTTACGGAACTGTGAACATGAATGTTTACTCCACAGGAAGGTCTCTGCTGGCCGCAGGAATAATTCCCGGAGGAGATATGCTACCTGAGACAGCCTATGTTAAGCTATCATGGGCTCTGGCAAACATTGATTTGGAGGAAATAGGAGAGTTTATGAGAAAGAACATAGCAGGAGAGATGGAAGAGAGGAGATTCCTATGAAGGCAGATTATGAGATTGCAAACGAGGCTGAGCTTAGGCCCATAAAGGAGATTGCGGAGAGCGTTGGCTTTCTGGAAAATGAGATAGAACCCTATGGAAACTACATTGCAAAGATATCCTTGAAGGCGTGGGAGAGGCTTAAAGATCGCAGAGATGGAAAATTAATACTTGTTACAACCATAAATCCCACTCCTGCAGGAGAAGGTAAAACAACCATGACCATAGGCCTCGCACAGGCCCTTGCAAAGCTGGGAAAAAAATCGTTTATAGCCATAAGAGAACCCTCTTTAGGCCCTGTTTTCGGGATAAAAGGAGGTGCTGCTGGTGGAGGTTATTCCCAAGTGCTTCCCATGGAGGATATAAACCTGCATTTCACAGGGGATATACACGCGATAAGCGCAGCCCATAACCTTATTTCTGCGGTGCTGGACAATCACCTACACTTTGGAAACTCCCTCAACATAGATTCAAGGAGGATACTCTGGCCAAGGGTCATGGACATGAACGACAGAGCCCTTAGAAATATAGTGGTTGGTTTGGGAGGGCCATCTGACGGTGTGCCCCATGAGAGCTCCTTTTCAATCACCGCCGCATCTGAGATAATGGCGATACTCTGCCTATCAACCTCTCTCAAAGACCTGAAGGAGAGGATTGGTAATATTGTTGTGGCCTATGATAGGAAGAAAAAGCCCATAACCGTCAAAGACCTGAAAATAGTAGGAGCGGTTGCATCCCTGCTTAAACATGCCATAAAGCCGAATCTGGTTCAGAGCATAGAGGGTGTGCCTGCTTTTGTCCACGGAGGTCCTTTTGCAAACATAGCCATGGGCACAAACAGCATAATATCCACGAAAATTGCACTTAAACTTGCGGATTATGTGATAACTGAGGCTGGATTCGGAGCAGACCTAGGGGCTGAGAAGTACTTCAACATAGTTTCAAGGGTTGCGGGATTCAAGCCAGATCTGGCTGTTGTGGTTGTGACTGCGAGAGCCCTGAAATACCACGGCGGAGTTAAGGACCTTCAGAAAGAGAACCTCAACGCCATAGAGCGGGGCTTTGCAAACCTCAAAAAGCACCTGCAGAATATATCCCTTTTCGGAGTGCCTGTGGTTGTGGCGGTTAATCGCTTTGAAGGTGACCATGAAAGCGAGATAAGGAGGATAGTTGAGCTTTGCGAGGGAATGGATGTTCCAGTTGCTGTGGCGGATGTGCATTCAAAAGGAGGCGAAGGTGGAATTGAGCTGGCTGAAAAGGTCATAGAAAACTCCGGAAAATCCTCTTTTAAGCCGCTTTACCCCCTTGATATGCCTCTCAGAGAGAAGATTGAGATTATAGCCACATCCATATACGGTGCCAGAACGGTGAGTTTTTCCTCAAAGGCTGAGAAGGAGATGGAGCATCTTGAGTCCCTCGGTTTCGGGAACCTGCCCATCTGCATGGCAAAAACCCAGTACTCACTATCAGATGACCCTAAAAAGATAGGGGTGCCTAAGAGGTTCAAGATAAAGATAAGGGAGATGAGGATATCTGCA
>JALSOU010000116.1 GCA_026986305.1 Thermoplasmata archaeon
TCGGGGGGTTTTTCTCCGGCCGTATCCCGCCGTTTTACCTCAAAATAACATTCTTCCTGACGATACTCGCGGCAGCCTTCGTCATGTATGCCAGAAAAAAGGAGTTTTTGAAGCATATCGCTGAGGTGGATGCAGGGAAAGAGAAATTATCTGGAAGATTCGTATGGCACAGAAAGAGCCCTGAAGGTGACTTTGACATGAACCTCCTCTATGTTCTCCCACCTGTTGGCATAGTAGGATTTCTAGCTGGAATGGTAGGAATCTCTGGCGGTGGCCTGATCGTGCCCATAATAATTCTGTTCGGTAGCGTGCCCCTGAGAACCGCCTTCGCGACTAACTCAGTCCTCGTGTTGATGACCTCATCCATGGGCTTAATAGGAAGAGGAATGAGCATGGGAATAGATCTTGGATTTGCGCTCCCCGTGGCTTCCGCCGCATTTTTAGGCGCTCTCCTCGGATCTTCCCTCTCCAAAAAGGTGGAGGTTCAACATCTTGAAAGGCTGTTCATCGTTATACTCATTATAGCGGCACTTTGGATGCTTTACAGGGCGTTTTACTGATTATCTATCAGAGCCTTTCATGGGAATTATGCAGAGAAACTTCCATTCTCCATCCCCTGTGTTCCTGTACCAGTGCGGTATATCTGGCTCGATGTATGCGAAGCTTCCAGACTCAACCTCTTTTTCCTCCTCTCCTGCGCCTATGATTCCCTTACCTTCCAGCACGAATATCTCGTGTTCCCAGGGATGCTGGTGTGACGGTATCTTTCCACCTTTTTCAAGGGTGAAGAGGCGCATGGCATAGTTCTCAGCCCCATCTTTTTTCGCAATGAGCCACTTTATCCATACTCCTTCGGCTCCTTCCATCTCTACTTTTTCCTTTTCTATCCTGCTTATATGGGATACTTTCATCACGCTCACCTGCCGATGGAATGGGATATCGCTTTAAAGATGTTGCGAAGAAGTAAATTTCAAAAAAGAAAATAGTTTATTTCCAAGAAATCCTTAAATATGAGGCGTGCTTAGTAATAAACATGGATATTGCCGTGAAACAGAAAATCGGAGAGCTATTAATGAGAAAATCCGCGATAATGAAACTTATGGAATACATGGGAGAGCGCGCTGAAGAACGGGATATTAAAAAAATAAGGGATTTTGCGCCTGAATTCAGCGTCAGTGAGATGGTTATTAAAGAGCGTGAAGAGAAATGAGATACTACTTTGACACCTCTGCCCTTGTTAAAAGATATCACAGAGAGAAAGGAACGGAAAAAATTGATGAAATAATCGATGGAGATGATGAAATATATATCTCCACAGTGGGGATCGCTGAAACTATCTCTGCCTTCACCCGCTTGAGAAACTCCAGAATAATAGGAAAGAAAAGATATGAGGAAATCACAGGTATATTTTTCAATGATGTTGAAAACCGCTATATTCCCATTCCTTTCGATGATTCGAACATCTTAAAGGCGGTATCCCTCATAGAAAACCATGACCTTAGAACTCTCGATGCCTTTCATCTCTCCGCTGCACTTAGTATAGCAGATATGCATCCTGTTTTTGCATCTTCTGATAGAAAACTCTTGAAGGCTGCTGAAAAGGAGGGTTTTAGTATAATGGACCCTGAGGGAAAAAATAGCTAAAAAGCTTATTTACTCCCACCTTATCCCTACACGGTGATATCTTGAGCGGATTTGAGCTGTTTCTCGGAGCGCTCCTCGGAGGCCTCGCTACCCTGCTATTTCTCACATCCCTTATCGCATGGAAGAGGACAGGGAGCATAAAGATAGGGCTGATATCCATGGCGCTCCTCGCTCTGGCTGTTAAAGGAGCATATCTCACATACACAGGGATGTTTTACGGATGGATGGCTGAAAGCACATACATGCTTATCATGGACATAGCTGTGATCGTGCTGATTTACCTATCTGTGCTGAAAGGATAACATGTCAGACCCACTTGAGCTTGAGAGCAGAAGGCGGATATACAACTTCGTGAGGAAGAACCCGGGAGTATATATGAGGGAGATACAGAGGGCTCTGGAAATGGGCACCGGAGTCTTGCAGTACCAGCTGGACTATCTGGTCAAAAAAGGGCTTTTGAGCGTGTATGTAGACGGGAGGAGGAAGAGATACTACTGCACCGAAAGCGTGAGCGCTCCTGACAAAAACATTCTGGCAATGCTCAGGCAGAAGGTACCTAGAAGGATAATGATGGTGTGCATCTCAAAGAACGGGGCTGACTTCCACAGCATAGCTGAATTTGTGGGATCGTCAAAGTCGAACATATCATTCCACCTATCAAAGCTCATTAAGATGGGGATAATTGAGGAAAGAGAGGAAGGTGGGGAGAAGAGATACTATGTTAGGGATCCTGAGAAAATATCGGACTTCATAGTTACATACAGAGAGAGCTATCTTGATGACTTGGTGGATAGGTTCGTGGAGTCGTTTATGGGTATATGATCGCAGCTCACAGCTCCGTTAGTTCCTTGGGAAACTCAGTCAAAAGCTCGGCTTTGTTCTTTTTTACCAGAACATCATCCTCTATCCTCACTCCTCCAAATCCGGGTATGTATATGCCGGGCTCAACTGTGAGAACCATGTTTTCGCTGAGCTCCATATCTATATTCGGAGAGAGGCCGCCCCCATCGTGGACCTTCAATCCTAAGCCATGGCCGAGAGAGTGTATGAATCTGTCGCCATACCCTGCCTTTTCTATGACCTTTCTGGCCTCTGCATCCACTTCCTTTCCATTTACTCCCTCTTTTATGGCATCTATGCCAGCCTGCTGAGCCTCCCTGACTATTTCGTATATCTCCCTGTGCTTTTTATCCGCTTTTCCCATGACAAAGGTCCTTGTTATGTCGGAGTTGTACCTCTCAAAGCGGGCTCCGAAGTCAAAGAGCGCGTAGTCTCCTTTTCCAAGCTCTCTTTCCCCTGATGTGTAGTGGGGTTCAGCGCTGTTCTCACCGAAGGAGGATATGGTTTCAAATGCAGGTCCTGTGGCCCCTCTCCTCATCATCTCATATATGAGGAGGGCTGCGGCCTCATACTCCTTCATCCCTTCCTTTAACTGGGAAATCATGGCTTTCAGTGCATCGGTAGCTATTTTTCCTGCTTTTCTTATGCGCTCTATTTCCACTTTATCCTTTATCATCCTCGTTTTTTCCAGAGCCTCTGAAACATCCACGAACCTCTTACCCTTTGCCATGTACTTGAACTTCCTGTATGCGCTGTGGGGCATGTCCGCAAAATTCACCCCTATGTTTCCATCGACATCCAAAGCATCTTTAAGTATCCTTTTGAAATCCTTTCTCGTAGAGAATATCTCCACCTCCATAGGGCTTTTTCTTGCGCTCTCCTCCTCAAGTTTGCTGGTTATTATGGTCCCCTTTCCGTCAGGGTATATCACCACAGCAGATGCTTCAAAGAGACCTTTTGTTAGATCTGTGACATAGAAGAAGTTCACATCCTGATGGGGCTCCGGCCCGTTGTATATCAGAATCGCCCCCATCTCCTCAGAGACATTTGAGAATATCCTTTTTATGCGTTTCTCTATCATGGGTGGAGATAAACATGTGGGATAAAGTCTTTTGGATTAGCTCCTCGCCACTATCTTTATCACATCCCCGTCTTTGAGCTCGTGGTCATGGCCTATCACCCTGCCCGTTCGCGCATCTATGGCCCTTATGAAGCCCTCTCCAAGGTCTGTGTGCACCTTATATGCCAGATCCCTCGCAGTGCTTCCTCTTGGCATCAGATAGGCGTCGGGCAGAACATTTCCGTTGTGGTCGGTCCAGTGCGTCTCATCCTCCACAGGATAAACCACTATGAGATTCAGGAGCTTAAACACAGCTTCTTCAAGGACCTTCTGAACCCCTGTTGAGCCGAAGCTTTCCAGAAACTCCGCTATCTTATCCAGAGCTTTTTTCTGAGCGCTGTTTAGGCTATCCGGCTTTAAAACCCTAAATTCAGAAGATCCCGGCTCATAATCTATCAGTCCAGCTTTTGATGCCCTTTTCAGTGCCAGTTCATACTCAGCGGATGTGGGTATAACTATGTAGCCTTCCAGATTTCTAAGCCTTTCCAGATTCTCCTCAGGAGCCATGTCCGCCTTGTTGGCAGCTATTATCATGGGCTTGCTCTCCTTTCTTATGGATCTGGCAACCTCCAATATATGGTCCTCGGTCCATGTGGAAGGCCTTTCTGGGAGGTCAAGGCTGGAGATTGCGCTGTGTATCTGACTCTCACTTATTCCAAGGCCTGTGAGCTTTTCAAAAAGCATGGTCTCTGGCTTTTTACCCACCATCTCGGCTGTTTTAGATATCCTCCTCCAGTTTGAAGAGAGTATTGAGGCTATCCAATGGTCCATCTCATCTTCAAGGAATCTTATATCATCAATAGGGTCATGGCTTCCCTTGGCCACAGGATTTCCCTCAGCATCTGTAGATCCGCTGGCATCTATTATGTGAATGAGGGCGGATGCCTGCCTCAAATCATCTAGAAACTTGTTTCCCAGACCCCTGCCTTCATGGGCCCCCGGAACAAGCCCTGCAACATCTATGATCTCAACTGGTATGTACCTAGTCCCTGCTTTGCATAGGGAATTTCTCGGATTGCATTCCTTACCAAGATCCAGATGAGGGCACCTTGACCTTACATAACCCACCCCTCTGTTCGGCTCTATGGTTGTAAACGGATAGTTGGCTATCTGAGCATCAGCAGTGGTGAGGGCTGTGAAAAATGTCGATTTTCCCACATTTGGCTTTCCTACTACGCCGATTTCCATGAAAAGAGATAGTAATGGGTTTTAAAAATCTTTGCCAGCTATATGCTGTTGATCTTCCCATAGAGGGAGGATATCTTCCTGAGCTCTGTGCGCTCACACTTTGGGCAGTAAACCATGGTTCCCTTTCTCACCATCGGGGTTCTGCATCTAGTGCATAATGCTTTTATCACCCCGTATTCTGGATAGGCTGTTGTGAGCTGTATTGAAGGCCTTGCTTTTATGACCTTGGCCCTTACATAGTCGCCTATCCTGAACTGCTTTTTAAGGTCCTTAACATAGGTCTGAGAGACCTTGGAGACATGGATGGTTCCCGTGGTATCTCCAGTTATTTCCCTGTCCTTACCTTCAACCTTCTTTATGTCTATGACTACCATGGTGTCCCTGACAGCGCTCACTTCCCCTATGACTACATCTCCTTTTTCTATGGTAACTATGGGGTTAAGGGCCTCCATGCTCACAGTCATGTCCTTCTCGTCGTACTTAACCACACCCACTCTAGATGCTATTATCTTTCCGTCCTCTTCAAATGTGCCCTCGCCGGGAAGGTACTCCTCGCTCGTACCAACGACCTCTCCCGGAAGCACTACCTTCTTCTTTGAATCGCTCATCTTATCACCTTTACTCTGAAAGCGTTTACCCTGAATTTCATCACTTCCTTTCTGTGGAAGCTGAATGTCCTTTTTATGGGAAATTCATAGGTGAATTTATGGCTTATCTCTCCGCCTCTGGAAGATATGAATTCCTCCACAAAGGGAGCGCTCTTCTCAAGGTGCATGGTGTAAATCACATCTGCTATTTCCATAGCCTTTTCCAGAAATGGGCGGTCAGCATGCCTTTTCTGGGCTCCAAAAGGCGGATTCTGGATGACGGTATCGCAGGGAATATTAAAAGTTTTCACATCACCTTCCAGAAAATTCGCATCAACACCAAGGGATTCTGCGTTTCTTTTCGCCACTTCAACGGCTTTTTTTGATATGTCTATTCCGAAAACCTCAGAAGCGCCCAACAGCTTTGATCCTATGGCAAAGATTCCTGAGCCGCAACCCAGATCGCACACTCTCTTTCCCTCTATGTCACCCATGGAATAGGCGAAGAAAAGGAGGTCTGCCGCTATATTCGCAGGTGTCTCGTATTGCTCAAGAGCCGGATGCTCGGGGACATATCTCTCAATTCCCTGCAATGATATTTCAAGGCTTTTTTTCCTCATTTCTCCGCCTCTGCTCCTCTATGGCCTCTTCCATGCTCATGCTGCCTATGGCAACCCACCTAGCAAGCTCCTTTGATATGGTGAGCAGGCCTTTACTCTCCATCCTGCTCCTCCTCTGGATATCCCTGAGCTCTCCCTCAGTGGGTTCTATCGCATAATCCTTCGTTATTTCGGTGCCTTCTGTGAAGGCTATGCTAACAGCCGCGTCCTCATCCGCATTCTTAGTGAGGCGGGTGGTGTTGCTCTCATCAACCAGCTCCATCCTTATATTTAGGGCGCGGAGCGCTGTTATTGTCCTGTTTCTATTTGTGAGGTCGCCATGTCCTATGCGTATGATAGCTCTCCCATACTCCCTGCATGACATAGATTCCCTGATTATTTCAAGGCATGATTCTGGAGAAAGTGCCCTGGTTTTTTCCACAACCTTGCCGTCGCATATCACGGCTATTCCAGGGCTTTTTCCCGGGTCAACGCCTATTATGATCTCCCTGCACTTTTCCGTCCCTGTGAGATAGGCCAGAGCCTTTTTAACCCCAATTTCAGGCTCTTCCACCCATATCTTTCTCTGAAAATCCACCATGCCGTATTCCTCTCTTGATGTCACCACCAGCCCAACATATGGAGGGACATTATCCCCCATGTCAAGGGTTATGTACCGTATACCTGCCCTTTTCATCTCCTTCACTAATCCGTGGTACAGCCTGAAATCCTTTGTCATTATTGCGGCAAGCTTCACGACCGTGTATCCGACAGGTGCTTAAAGAAGTTTTTGAGAAGAAAAGAATTTATAGAAAGGCTTATGAAACCCTATGCCCTTGCCTACATTTCTGATATGTGGAGCCGAAAAGGCTGGAACAACCGCACTATTCAACTTCATGAAAGGGCATCCTGAGATATCTCTATCCACAGAAAAGGAGCTTCACTATTTCAGCTCAAACTATGAAAAGGGTCTGGAATGGTATGAGGGAAAGTTCAGGGTCAAAAAAGGGGCGAAGGCCATAGGTGAGGCCTCACCATCTTATATGTACGACGAAAGGGTTCCTGAAAGGATAAAATCCACATTACCGGATGTTAAGCTGATATTCATACTACGCCACCCTGTTGACAGGGCTTATTCACATTACTGGCACAGGGTTAACAGGAGCGGGAGCGAGAATCTTAGCTTTGAGGAGGCCATAAAAAGGGCGATTGAAGCGGAAAAGAAGGGTGTTAAAGAAGGTGAGGATGCGGAGCGCATCTCATATCTCACTAGGGGTAAGTATGCGGAGCATCTGGAAAGATTCAAAAAAGTGTTTCCTGAGGAGCGCATGCTTGTACTCATACACAGGGACCTTAAAAACAAACCCGAAGAGGTGATGCGCAGGGTTTTTGAATTCATAGGCGTGGATCCTGATTTCAGAGGGGAGAACTGGGGTGAAAAGCACAATGTCGGCATAACACCTAAATCTCAGATAGCGGATAGGATGGTAAAAAAGATAATATTTGGAAACAAAGCAGGGATAAAATTCAAGTTCTTCATGGAAAACCACATGCCCTCAGTATGGAAGATGTTTGGAAAAATGCTTTACAGAGAAGGATATCCTCCTATGAAAGCCAAGATAAGAAGGGTCCTTTTGGATTATTATGAGCCCCATAACAGAAGGCTTGAGAAGATGATTGGAAGAGAGTTGAAGTGGTGGTATGAGTGAATTTCTGAGTTATCTTTAAAGTGGGACTTGTTTATAGATTTTTTATATAAAGTTATAAAAGCTTCCCACCACTCACCTATATATACCCCTTGGAAATGGCGGAAGGTCACGCATGGGGATGTGCCGTATGGTGAACCCGAAGGAGTGATGAACATGAGCGAAGAAGAGATGAATAATGTGGAAATGGAGCAGGAGAGCGCTCCCCAGCAAGAAAGCGAAGAAAGCGACAAGAAAAGGCCGAAGAACATGTACGGCTATATCGCAGATATGTGGAAGCAGCCCAGACACGGAGAGATGAAGAGGCTGCAGTGGGAGCGCATGATAGAATGGAGAAAGGAGCCTTCAATAGTGAGGATAGAGCGCCCAACAAGGATAGACCGGGCCAGATCCTTGGGATACAAGGCGAAGCAGGGATTCATAGTTGTCAGAGTAAGAGTCAGGCGCGGAGGCCTAAGAAAAAGGAGGATAAAAGGAGGAAGGGTGCCTAGCAAGAAGGGTGTGCTGAAGATAACCATGGGAAAGAACACTCAGAGAATAGCGGAAGAAAGGGCATCGAAGAAATACCCGAATCTGGAGGTCCTGAACTCATACTGGGTAGGTCAGGATGGAAAGCACAAGTACTATGAAGTCATACTGGTGGACCCGCATCATCCTGTGATAAAGAGCGACCCTAAGATAAGCTGGATCGCAAACCACAAAGGAAGGGCTGAAAGAGGACTCACAAGTGCTGGAAAGAAAGGGCGTGGACTGAGACACAAGGGCAAAGGAGCTGAGAAGGTAAGGCCATCCATAAGAGCTCACGGAAGAAAAGGGAAGTGATAGCATGGCCATGATGTTCTGCCCAAAATGCCATTCTCTTATGATGCCCCGCAGAAACGACGATGGCACAGAGGTTCTAGTCTGCACGAAGTGCGGTTATACTGAGAAGGTCAAGGGCGGCACCATAATAAAGCAGAAGGTAGAGGAAAAGGAGATGGTGGTCATAGAAGGCGATGAAGGTGTGCTGCCAAAAACTAAGATCACATGCCCCAAGTGCGGAAACGGAGAGGCGTACTGGAGGCTGGAACAGACTAGGTCCGCAGATGAGCCTGAGACCAGAATATACCGCTGTACAAAGTGCGGATACACTTGGAGAGAGTATTAAACCATTTCATTTATTTAATTTATAAGCAAAGAAATAACCCGAAATCGGACGGTGTGCCATGTTTCAAAGGCTTGTCAATCCAGAGAGCATAGCCGTGATCGGCGCTTCCCATAACGAGAATAAGATAGGTTATGTTGTGCTGAAAAACCTTAGAAGCTCAAATTACAGGGGAAAAGTATATCCTGTAAATCCAAAAGGAGGAGAAATCCTAGGATACAGGGTTTACAGGAGCATAGATGAAATACCTGAGGTGGACCTGAGTGTAATAACACTTCCTGCGGAGCGCACAGTAGCGATATTTGAGGATGTTGCCAAGAAATCAGGGTTCATAATCCCCATAGCAGGAGGTTTCGGAGAAACTGGTGAAAAAGGAAGAGAAATGGAGAAAAAAATAAAGCAGATCGCCCATAGATATGGCGCTAGGATCATAGGTCCCAACACAGTAGGGGTATATTTCCCATCCACAGGTGTAAACACCACATTGACAGTTCCTGAAAAGAGCAGGTTTCCCGGAGATGGGGATATCGCTTTCATAACCCAGAGCGGGGCCTTAGGCCTCCTTACAATGGATGAGTTTTCCATGTATGGTGTGGGATTCTCTTATTTTGTCAATCTAGGAAATAGGATAGATGTGGATGAAAATGAGCTTTTAGACTACTTCGGAAGCGATGATAAATCCAAAGCTGTGGTGATGTACATAGAGAGCTTTAAAGATGGTAGAAAGTTCATGGATACTGCAAAAAGAGTATCAAAGAAAAAAGGGATTGTCATATTGAAAGCGGGCAGAACAGAGAAAGGAGGTAAGGCTGCAAGCCTCCACACAGGGTCTCTAGGTGGAAGCGACGCTGTTGCGGATGGGGCTTTCAGGCAATGTGGAGTTATAAGGGCATACGATGAGATTGAGCTCATAGATTACGGGAGAGCCCTAGCCCATGGAAAGCCCATATACGGAAAGAACATAGCGGTGGTGACAACTGCTGGAGGGGTTGGTGTTGTAAGCACAGACTACATTGAAAGCGAAGTGAAGGGCATAGGAATGAAGATGGCTGAATTGAGTGTTGAAACAAAGAGAAGGATAAAGAAAGAGATTGTACCCTTCGCATCTGTGGAGAACCCTGTGGATATGACCGCTCAAGCCAGCGATGATGACTACGATGGGGTTATTTCCGCCTTAAATGAGGATTCCAATGTGGATGCTATACTGGTTTATGCTCTCTTCCAGACTCCTATGATAAGCGAGAAGCTTGTGGATATTCTGACTTACTGGGCAAAAAGAGGCAAACCGATGGTTGTGGGGTCCATAGGTAGCGAATTTTCCCTGAAAATGATGAGGAAATTTGAGGAAAATGGGGTTCCCATCTATCCCTCAATAGAAAGGGCTGTAAAAGCCCTGAGAGTTCTGTATGATCGCGGTGAAATCCTTAGTAGAGCGCCGTGGCAAAGGACATAAATCTTTTTAATTGTCAATCCTAGGTAAGCCCTAATCAGCTCTTTACTTCACGAAAGAGCACAGCTAGCAGATCAGTGGAATGGCATTGAGCTTCCTCTGGAGATCCAGCCCTCAGCCGTCACCACTTGTGATGAATTCGCAAAGCAGACATAAAACCTTTAAAAACCCGTTTTATACGCAAAGCCATGGGCCGGTAGATCAGCTGGAAGATCGCTGCCTTCGCAAGGCAGAGGCCGCGGGTTCAAATCCCGCCCGGTCCACTCGTTTCACTCGTGTACCGTGCTTAGTCGCAAAATATTTTTTGCGCCTCCCGCCCGGTCCATTCCGCTGCGCTCCATGTACTAG
>JALSOU010000117.1 GCA_026986305.1 Thermoplasmata archaeon
TGCAGCTGCTCAGGCGGTTGTAAAGGAAAAGAGAGGAGAGCTGAGTTAAATCCCCAGAATCTCCCTTACCTTTTTCTCGTTTTTTCTGACCTTTTCCTCAACATCCTCATAAAGGCTGTTTCCGTGCGCATCTATTCCAACCACAAGCGGTCCAAGATTTTCCGCTTCAAGTATCCATATTGCCTCAGGCATCCCAAATTCCAGCCACTCTACACCGTGAACCTTTTTGAATGCGTTTGCAGCAAGAGCTGCGGCTCCACCTGTCATCGCAAGATATACAGCACCGTGCTTTTTCATTGCGTCCACCGTGGGCTTTGACATGCCTCCTTTTCCTATTATGGCACGGACTCCAAAGCGCTCTATGAACTCGGGTTCTAGAGAATTCATCCTTGAACTTGTTGTGGGACCAGCGGCTATAACATGCCATTCTCCGTTTTCATCCTTTTTCATAACAGGGCCGCAGTGGAAGAGAACCATGTCTTTGAAGTCCACAGGTGGGCTTTTTCCCTCCTTTGCAAGCTCTATCGCGTGGATGTGAACCTCGTCCCTTCCTGTGTATATTATCCCATCAAGATAGACTATATCGCCCACATTTAGCTTCCTCACATCTTCCTCGCTTAGCGGTGTTTTAAGCCGGTATTCCACCATATTATCCCTCCATCTCCTCTATTCTTCCGTCTTCATATATTCTCGCCCTCGCTCTTCTCCCGGTCCAGCACTGTGTATTGACTGCAACAGGGAGGCTCGCTGTGTGGCAGTACGCATACTCTATATGAACATCCAGCACCGTTGTTTTTCCTCCAAGGCCCATGGGCCCTATGCCTATCTCATTTATTGCCTTCAAAAGCTCTTCTTCAAGCTCTGCAATATCCTTTTCAGGGTGCCTGTCACCTATCGGCCTCAGAAGGGCCTCTTTCGCTATGTGCATGGCTATATCGGAGGTTCCACCTATTCCAACGCCGATGACTGTTGGGGTGCAGGGTTTTCCCCCGGATTTTATCACTGATTCTATGATGAATTCCTTTATACCTTTAAGGCCCTGAGACGGAGTTAGCATGCTCATAAAGCTCATATTCTCTGATCCTGCGCCTTTCGGAAATGCTATTATCTCTATCCACGGGTCATCGGTGGGTATATAATTTATGTAGGGCATCCTAACTCCTATGTTGTTTCCCGGGTTCTTCCTCGTGATGGGATGCACGGCATTAGGTCTGAGAGGCACTTCTTCCGTGGCCTTCATAACCCCTCTTTTTATAGCATCCTCAAATCCCTTGAAATACGGGATCAGTTTCAGATTCCCTTTCACGAAGAATATATGCACTCCTGTATCCTGACAAAGTGGTAATGAGTTCTCCTGAGCGACCTCTATGTTTTTCAGTATCGCTTTTAGTTGCATCTTAGGAACAGGCTCATCTTCCCTCTCATAAGCTTCGTTGAGCGCTCTCACCACATCTGGGGGGCTGCTTGTGGACGCCCTTTTCAGGAGCTTGAAAACCACATCCTCTATCATATCTTCACTTAGCATGGGAGCGGGATTAGTGAATATTAATTAATGCTTTCTCCATAAGGAAAAGCCAAAGGCTTAAATCAGAGGGAACCTGCCTGCCCATGCTTCTCCGCATCCTGCTGATAGCGATAGGGGGTGCTTTAGGCGCTCTCTTCCGATACTACCTCTCAGGAATACCTTACAGATACAGCGAAAGCCAGTTTCCTTGGGGAACCCTTTTTGTAAATCTTTTAGGAGCATTTTTGATAGGGCTTCTTTGGGGGCTAACAGAGGAGAAAAGCATATCTCCATATCTAAAATCCTTCGTTTTCATAGGAGTAATCGCATCGTTCACCACATTTTCCACATTCGCCTTGGAGAGCGCTCTCCTTATCAGAGATGGAGAGAACGCCATGGCTTTTATTTACATAATTCTTATGAACATTGGCATAATTCTGGTCTTCGCAGGATTGATAAGTTCAAAATACATGGGCTCATTAGGTGGTGCCATATGAAGAAAGGAATGAGAAAGGGTGACCATGCGATACTGCTCAGGATATACATAGGAGAGCTGGACCAGTACAAGGGAAAGCCTCTGTGGGAAGCCATACTTTACAGGGCTAGGGAGCTTCATCTTGCAGGAGCGACCGTCATTCACGGAGTAGCTGGTTTCGGTGCGGCCAGCCACCTTCACACAGCTAAGATACTGAGGCTATCTGAGGATCTGCCTGTGCTTATAGAGATAGTGGATACTCCGGAGAACATAGATAAAATCATGCCTTTTCTGGAAGAAGCCGTTAGAGATGGGATGATAACCACGGAAAAGGTTGAGATTGTAAAGTATGTTCACAGCGGAAAAGGTAAGATTTAAGGCTCATTTTTTGGACATTATCCATATTATCGCTTCTGCAGGCTCCCCATCGTTCTCCTCAAGTGCCTTTTTAGCCTCTTCGTAGCTGGCACCTGTCTGATCCATTACCAGCTTTATGTCCTCCTCAGGAATCGCACCTTCCCTCTGCTCCTCAACGGGCTCTCCTATTATCTGAAAGGTCTTCTGCCCCTGAATTATGGTCATGGTTACCTCGGGTTTTTTGAAAACATACTCCTTATCTGAGGTTACT
>JALSOU010000118.1 GCA_026986305.1 Thermoplasmata archaeon
CTGTGCAGAGTCCTTTAAATCCCACTTATTTCCCAAAAATACAACAGGAACATCCTTTTCCACAACGGATTTTATGGTCCCCATCCAGTCGGGGAGCGCATCAAGTGTCTGTTTTCTGGTAACATCCGCAACAGCTATAACCCCGTTCGCTCCATAGAAATAGGATTCTTTGAGCATCTGTCTGAAACTCGGCTGCCCCATTATATCCCACACCATCATCGTCACTTTAGTGCCATCTTCAAGGGTTACCTCTTTCTTGCTCACCTTCGTTCCTATGGTGGTCAGATATTTATCATCAAACTTATCCATAACAAAGCGCCTTATCAGCGATGTCTTCCCAACTGCTGGTTCTCCTACTAAGCATATTTTTATCTTGTACTCCTTCGGCATGCGTTTTCCTCCATGTGGCGAAAGGACATCCTCATAAGGGTATATAAGATTAACTATTAAGGCAAATAATAGGATTGAAAATAATTTGATTTTTAGAAGAAAATTACCGAAAGCTTTATAAACCGATTATCTATACTAGATGTTGTGTCCGAATGAGGTCGGAGACACAATATAAAGTAGTAGTCTGAGGTAGATAGATGAAATGCCCCTACTGTGGAAGTCTGGAAACAAGGGTCGTCGATTCCCGCTACTCCGAGGATATGGAGGCCATACGCAGGCGAAGAGAGTGCCAGAGCTGCGGAAAGCGCTTCACAACCTATGAGAGAGTAGAGATAGCTCCGATAATAGTGATAAAGAAGAACGGCGAGAAAGAGGAGTTCGACCCTGAAAAGGTCAGAAAAGGCATGCTCAAAGCCTGCGAAAAAAGGCCAATCTCTGATGAGGACATAGATATTGCAGTTCAGGAGATAGAGAGAGCGCTCCGCAACAGGGACTCCATAGAGGTCTCCAGCATGGAAATCGGTGAGATGGTCATGGAAAAGCTCAGGGCAATGGACAAGGTCGCATACATAAGGTTCGCATCTGTCTACCGCGAATTTGAAGATGTCGAGACCTTTGAAAAGGAGATAAAGAAATTGATGGAAAAATATGGAGGAAGGTAAGATGGCACTGGAAAAAGTAAGAAAAAGAGACGGAAGGATCGTGGATTTCGATCAGGAAAGGATAACGAACGCTATAAACAAGGCATTTCTGGCAAAGGGGTATTCCCCCGATACTGCCAGACTGCTCTCCAAGAGCCTTTCGGATAAGGTGGTTGAAAAGCTGGAAAAGAGGTTTGATGGAGAGATTCCAGGGATAGAGGACATACAGGATCTGGTGGAATCAACCCTCATAGAGGAGAACTTCACAAAGGTGGCCAAGGCATACATCCTTTACAGGAAGCAGAGGGAGGATGTTAGGAAGCTCAAGGAAACGATGCTTGAAGTGGACAAGGTTATGGATGGATATCTCAATCAGATTGACTGGAGGGTGAACGAGAACAGCAACTCAGGCTATTCCCTCTCAGGTCTGCTTATGCACGCAGCAGGCTCTGTTGTGGCAAACTATGTTCTAACAAAGGTCTATCCAAAGGAGATAGCGGATGCCCACAGAAATGGGGACTTCCACATCCATGATCTCTCAATGGGTATAGCGGGTTACTGCGCAGGATGGAGCCTTAAACAGCTTCTCATGGAAGGCTTCAACGGCGTTGAGGGAAAAGTCGCGTCATCTCCACCTAAGCATCTGGAAACTGCGCTGGGTCAGATGGTGAACTTCCTAGGTACCCTGCAGAACGAATGGGCAGGAGCCATGGCTTTCTCATCATTTGACACATATCTGGCTCCATTCGTCAGGGTGGACAACCTCAGCTACAGGCAGGTCAAACAGGCGATACAGCAGTTCGTTTTCAGCCTGAATGTTGCGAGCAGATGGGGTGGTCAGACGCCTTTCACAAATATAACCCTTGACTGGGTTGTTCCCGAGGACCTTAAAGATGAGCCAGCAATAGTTGGCGGAAAGCTCATGGACTTCACCTATGGAGATCTTCAGAAAGAGATGGACATGATAAACAAGGCATTCATTGAGGTTATGATGGAAGGGGATGCCAACGGAAGGCCCTTTACCTTCCCGATACCCACATACAACATAACAAAGGACTTTGACTGGGACAGCGAGAACTCCAACCTGTTATTTGAGATGACCGCCAAGTACGGGCTCCCGTACTTCCAGAACTTCATAAACAGCGACCTGAACCCCGGAGATGTAAGGTCGATGTGCTGCAGATTGCAGCTCAATCTAAAAGAGCTCAGAGCAAAGACTGGCGGTCTTTTCGGCTCTGGAGAATGCACCGGCTCAATAGGAGTTGTGACCCTTAACATGCCTAGAATAGGCTACCTTTCCAAGACAAAGGAGGAGTTCTTTGAGAGGGTTGCAGAGCTAATGGAGCTTGCCAAACAGTCTCTGGAGATAAAGAGAAAAGTGGTGGAGAGGAATATGGAAAACGGACTTCTTCCATACACAAAGAGATATCTAGGGACTCTTAACAATCACTTCTCAACCATCGGTCTGGTAGGAATGAACGAGGCTCTCCTCAACTTCATGGGAAAGGACATAGGCACGGAAGAGGGAAGGAAGTTTGCTG
>JALSOU010000119.1 GCA_026986305.1 Thermoplasmata archaeon
GTGTCAAGGCGACGTCATAACCAACTAGACCACGGGCCCAGCGCTTAAATCCGTGGTATGTTGGGTATAGAACTTCCGCATGGAAGTGCGTGTAACCAACTAGACCACGAGCTCAGTGCGGGAGTGGAGAGCGCAGATGTGGGGGTAGTATATTTTATTTACGGGTTTGGAGGGGCAGAGCGCTTTTAATATTTTCCCTAAGCTCCTCTATGCTCCCCTCATTTACAATCATTATGTCTGCCATTGCTATCACCTTTCCCACTCCCCATGACAGCTCCCTCATATCCCTTTCCACTATCTTTTCGATGCTATCTGACTCATCACCTCTTGCCCTTTTTTTGAGCCTTTCATACCTCGTTTTCGGGGAAGCATGTATCGCCACTATGATAACCTCACCTTTTTTTCTAAAAATCTCAACCTCTTCAAGAGAGCGTACTCCGTCAATTACTGTTTTCTCTGGGTCTTCAATCCTCTCCGCGGTCCTTTCCGCCCATATGTATGGACCGTGCTTCTTTCTCTCCTCATCTGCAAAGCGCCCTATCATGTCTGGCTCTATGCCCTTGGCTTTTGCCATCTCTCTGACTATGTCCCCCATCCTGAGAACATTGTACCCTAAGGGGATAAGGGCCTGTATGGCCTCTTCCTTACCTGCTCCCGGCATGCCTGTTATGAGTATCATCTTAACCCTCGTACTCGTATCCCTTTACCTTCCTTATGACATCTATGGTACTGCCATCCCTGTACTCTATGATTCCAACTATTTTGTCCTCAAACTCCGGCTTATCCGGCTTACCTGTGATTGATATGGCTTCCTCATAGAGCTCCTCTATACTCCTTACTGGAAGTCCTGTTCCTTTGAGCTTTTCCATGAGGTCCTTTCTTCTTGGGTTTATGGCTATGCCAGCATCTGTAACGACGACATCTATTGTTTCCCCAGGAGTCGTCACATTGGTGACTTTATCCACTATGATTGGGAGTCTGCCGCGATATAGCGGCACGGTTACGAAGGTCAGCTTGCTGCCAGCCGCAACATCGCTGTGTCCCCCAGTACCGTGGAGCATCATCCCATCTGAATGTGTGTTGACATTCACATTGAAGTCCAGATCTACCTCTGTTGCTCCCAGAAATCCGGTGTCCACCCTGTTAACTATGGCGCCTCTGGTATGGGGATTAGCATACATATATGCGCTCACTTCCACATGATTTGGATTGTTTCTAAGAGACTCTATTGCAGCTAGGTCGAAGGCCTGAGCGTCCAGAATCTTCTTTATCCTGCCTTTTTCAAGTATCTCTGTAAGAAATCTGGTGGTTCCGCCCATGGCAAAGCTTCCAACAACATCCTCCTCTTCAAGGAGCTCTCCGAGGTATTTAACCACAGCGAGGGATATGCCACCTGCACCTGCCTGAAATGAGAAGCCATCCTTAACAAGCCCCGAATGCCTGAGGACCTCTATGACATATTTTGCAATTTTCAATCTCGTTGGACTTCTGGTTATTCTTGTGGTTCCAGATTCTATTCCCTTAGGATCTCCGATGGAATCCACCTCAACCACATAATCCACATGGCTCTGGTCTATGCTTATGGGTGTCGCAGGGTAATCCACGAGATTATCTGTTATGCATATCACATGGTCAGCATACTGCGCATCTATCATGGAATAACTTAGGGGGCCAAAGGCTGAAGGTCCGTACATCCCATTGCAGTTACCGTAATCATCTGCCATGGATGCGCCCACGAATGCAACATCCACATGCAGGTCATCAGCCTCCACAGCCCTAGTTCTTCCTCCATGACTCCTGAGAACAACAGGAGCTTTCAGTTTCCCTGCAGATGCGTAAAGCCCCACAGGTCCGTTTATGCTCCCCTCTATTCTTGTTATCACACCTTTTTCAAGGTATTCTATAAGGGGCTCATGAACAGGGAACAGGGCAACCTGCGCCAGCCTGAGGTCCTTTATTCCCATCTGAGCTATGGTGTCAACAACCTGAAGTATCACTCCATCCCCATTTCTCAGGTGGTGGTGGAAGGAAATGGTCATTCCGTCCTTTAAGCCCACCTTTCTTATGGCATCTTCAAGGCTTTTGACCACCTTTTTATCATCCCTTCCTATGTGCTTTATTCTTGGGGCTGCCTTTCTTCTGCTAGGCAGGGTTTTAAAAGCGCCTGCAAATGGTATGAGCCTTCTTCCAGCAACCTCTTCAGGTATTTCCCTTCCTACCGCGTTTAGAACCATGTCAATCCTCCTTAACTATGCCGGCGGCTTTTGCGAGGGAGATTATCCTCTCAGCCCTCTTTGCCACAGGTCTATCTATCATCTTTCCATTTAAGGACACCGCGCCTTTTCCGATCTTCTTTCCCTCTTCAAGGGCCTCTATCACCTTCTTAGCCCACTCTATTTCCTCAGGAGACGGGGTATAGGCTCTGTGTATCACCTCAACCTGCGATGGATGGATTGCGCTCCGCCCATCGAAGCCCATTTTTCTG
>JALSOU010000120.1 GCA_026986305.1 Thermoplasmata archaeon
CCACATAGTTTTTACCATCTCAGGTGGATTTTCCCTGTCAAAGTCCGAGAAATCCTCCATCTCAGTTATGTGCCCTTCCATCTTCCTTTTAGCCCTTTCATAGAGGTTTTCCTCTATTTCTTTAAGAAGTTCCTTCAATCTTTCATTAAGCTCATCTCTTTTAACAGCCTCTTTCTCCATGGTGTCCCTGCGGAAGACCATTACAGATCCCTTTTCCATGTCCTTCATACCCAGCTCTATCCTTATGGGAACACCTTTTATCTCCCACTGGTAGTACTTGTTCCCCGGCCTTATGTCTCTGTGGTCAAAATGCACCCTTAAGCCTTCCTTTTCAAGCTCATCTCTCAGCTCTCTGCACGCCCTATACACTTCTTCCTGATGGCCTTTCTTCGGTATCGGAACTATGACTATCTGATAGGGGGCTATTGCAGGCGGCAATATGAGGCCGTGAGAGTCCCCATGTATGCCTATTATCGCTCCTAAGAGTCTCTCGCTCATTCCAAAGGTTGTCTGGTGAACATAGTGGTGCTTTCCGTCCTCATCTTCGTATTTTATCTCATAAGGCACAGCGAAATTATCCCTGTACTGGTGTATAGAGCCTATCTGAAGTATTTTCCCCTCCATGAGAGTGTCTATTCCCAGGGAATAATACGCGCCTGCGAACTTGTCCCAGTTTGGCCTCCTGTGAACCATGTAAGGTATGCAGAGTTTTTTCATGAGCCTGTCCAGAATCTCAAGGTCTTCCTTTATCTGGCGCTCCGCATCCTCATAATCCCTGTGGGCAGTATGGGCTTCAAAGAAATGTATCTCTCTCACCCTTATGAATGCCCTCGTCTGCTTTGTCTCATACCTGAATGTGCTTACTATCTGATATACCTTTAGAGGAAGGTCTGAATGGGAGCGGATCCAGAGTGAGAACATGGGATACATGGCGGTTTCGCTCGTTGGTCTCAGGAGTAATTTCACATCCAGCTCGTTCTCCCCTGCATGGGTTACCCAGTAAACATCCTTACCGAATCCCTTTATGTGCTCCGCCTCCTTTGCGAACTCAGTCTCAGGTATGAGTGTGGGAAAATTCACCTCCTCATGCCCTGTTGAGTCAAATTCCTTCCTTATAAGTGAATCTATGGAGCGCATTATCTTCCAGCCGTAGGGTGTCCAGACATTCATCCCCTTTATCGGGTATCTTTTATCTGTAAGACCTGCTTTTTCCACTATTTCATTGTACCAGTCGTTGAATTTCTCGCGGGGTGGGAGCTCGTCAAGTCTCATGAAACCCCATAAATGGAAGGGTTAAAAAGATTTGGCAAGATGGGCGTAAGTCCACATCCCAAGCAATTTACATCCACCCATTCGTTTGCGTCTTAAATTTCATACTCCTTTCCGGATCCGGACCTAGAAAAGCTTAAGTAGTACAATTCTATGTTGGAATCGGACTATGTACAGTACAATCAGAACAATCCTGCAGTCATGGTTCGAAAGAAAGCTCCCTCAGACTATAGAAAGGGATATTGATATCTTTAGATACATTAATGTGAGAGTCCCAAAGATAATAGTAATCACAGGATTTCGCAGGGTGGGAAAGACTTATCTGCTGTTTCAAACGATAAAGGAACTTCTGAAAGAACACGATAAAAAGGAAATAGCATACATAAACTTCGACGACGAGAGGATACCTAGAAAATCGGAATTCCTTACGGGGCTTATGCCTGTTATAAAGGAATTATCAAGCAAGCCAGAGTTCCTGTTTCTTGACGAGTTACAGGAGATGCCAGACTGGTCTAGGTGGCTCAGAAGGATATATGACACGGAGGATTTGAAGATATTTGTGACAGGATCCAGCTCCAAGATGTCCAGCAGGGAGATACCTTCTGAGCTCAGAGGTAGAGCTGTTGAGGTACGTGTATTTCCCCTTTCTTTCAGGGAGTTCATGAGGTTCAGAGGAAAAAATCTGGATTTAGGTGGTATAGAATATTCAGATGATAGGAAGGCAGAGATAAGAAGAATGATGGAGGAGTACATATACTACGGAGGCATGCCCGAAATAGCCCTTTCTCCAGAGGAGATTCGTTTTGACATCATCCAAGAATATTTTTCCACAGTTGTCAGGAGAGACATAATAGAAAGATATGGGGTAAAGAACGAGGAGGGTTTGAAGGCTCTTCTCAGGCTCCTTCTCAACTCTACCCAGTATTCCATAAGTAAGCTCTATAACACGATGAAAAGCATGGGCTATGAAATAGGAAAAGTAACCCTCCAGAGCTATATGGGATATATTGAAAGCTCTTATTTCATAAATAGCATAAGTATACTGTCACCAAAGGTAAAGGACCAGATGCAGTATCCCAGAAAGCTTTATTTCATAGATAATGGATTTATAAGTGCGCTCTCCACCCGCTTCTCAAAGAACACTGGAAGGCTTTATGAAAACGCCGTCGCTGTGGAGCTTATGAGAAGAT
>JALSOU010000121.1 GCA_026986305.1 Thermoplasmata archaeon
AGAGCTTCGAGAGCTTATATCTGAGAGTGTCAGGGCTACTATGGAAGATATAATTGAAGACCTATTAGCTCTGCAGAGCGAAAGTTACCTCCAGTCAATAGAAGAAGCAAGGGAAGATTACAGAAAAGGAGAGGTAAAAACCTTTGAGGAGATATTTTAATGGGATACAGGCTGGTTTTCACTGCTAGAGCTGTTAAAGATATAGAATCTCTTGAACCTTCGGTGAAAAAAAGAATAGGGGAAAAATTGAAGGAATATGCTGAAGATCCATTTTCCCATGCCAGAAAGCTTAGCGACCGCCGATTAGGTACTTTTAGGTTTAGAATCGGAGATTACAGGGTGATTTTCGATATTGACGGTGATACCATAGTTGTCCTTAGAGTCGGACATAGAAGAAAAATATATAGATAATGGAATTTTAATTTATCTCGTCCCCTCAATTTTAAAAATATTTTCTCTCCAGACTTGTTTTTATTTTCTCCCCAATCTCCTCAACCTTCATAGTTCCATCTTTAAGGGCGAGGAGCGCTCTCTTTTCAAGCGGGCTGAGTTTATCACGGATGTCGGTCATCGGTACAGGAAGGGAGCGGGGTTAAAAAGGGTTTTTCTACTTGTTATGAAGACGCTCTATAATGAAGAGCCAGGAGATATCTAGCGTTCTGAACAAGATTCTCCATGTCTGTACGATGTATCGAACAAAATTTTAAATATTTGTACAGTTTAGCGTACAATATGGAGCTTTATAAGAAGGTAGTTAGCGAATGGATGGAAATTAAGATTCCAGACCCAATTCCTAGGGATATTAGTTTTAATGAGAAACTTATGGATGAGTTCATAATCGCGGTGATCGGACCTAGGAGGGCTGGAAAGACATATTTCATGTATCAGACCATGAAAAAGTTGATCATGTCAGGGGTTTCAAGGGAGAGGATATTTTATATAAACCTTGAAGACGAGAGATTGAGTCCTCTAAATTCTAAGGTGATGGACTATATTCTAGACGCCTTTCATGAGCTTTACGGACCTCACGATGAGTACTATCTTTTTCTGGACGAGATACAAAACATGTCAGGTTGGCAGAGCTGGCTTAAAAGGATAAAAACATTAGAGGGTGCCAAAATCATGGTTTCTGGCTCATCTTCAAGGCTACTATCAAAAGAGCTTGCAACGGAGCTCAGAGGTCAAGTATATCCAATAGAAGTCTTCACAATAAGTTTTAAAGAATTTGTAAGGTTCAGGGGATACGATCCTGAAAAACTCACTAAAATACCCTATGGAAAAATTGGAATAACTGGAAGGAAACTCTTTAGTGAATATATGAAAACTAGCTCATATCCTGCCTTAATATTTGGGAATTTTGACGATTTCTCCACAAGAGAAATACTTCAAGGTTATTATGATGCTATGGTGTTAAGGGATGTTATGGAAAGATATTCACTTAGAGACATCTCTCTTTTGAGGTCGCTATCTAAACTTCTTTTAAATAGTGTAGCTTCGGAATTTACCTATACAAAACTCCACAAAAATCTGAGATCCATTGGGTTCAGTCCATCAAAATCAACGGTTGTAGAATATGTTTCGTACCTTCAAGATGCATATCTTTTTTTCACACTTAGCCGTTTCAACACTTCTGAAAAAAAGAGGCAGATTTCGCCTAAAAAAGTTTATGTGATTGATAATGGATTTATAGATGCTCTTACATTTACTGGATCCGAAGAGATAGGTAAAAAACTTGAAAATCTCGTTTTTCTGGAGCTTTTAAGGAAGAAAAAGAGCATCTTTTATTATAAGGATGTTTCTGAATGTGATTTTGTTGTGGTAGAACGAGGAAGGCCTGTGGAGGCCATACAGGTGACTGAAAGTCTAGAAAATAGCATGGATAGAGAAATTCGCGGACTTAAAAAAGCCATGGAAGATACTGGGGCAAAGAAAGGTACAATAATAACAATAAATGAAAGAAAAAGCATAGGAAATGTTGGAGTTATACCTGCGTGGGAATGGTTTTTATAGAAGAATTTCTTTTATTTTCTCCCCAATCTCTTCAGCCACGCTTATTCGGCTGTATTCAGACTCGATGGTATCGGTGGACATAAAGCCATCTGTGGATTTATTCAGCCTCTCTATGGCGGGACCTATGAAAAGACCGTGGGTGCAGACAGCATAAACTTCCTTGGCACCGGATTTTTTCAGCATTTCAGAGGCTCTCGCTATGGTTCCACCTGTGGAAATTATATCGTCCACTATGGCCACCTTCTTTCCCATAACATCCAGATTTTTCTCAACCATCTTCACTTCAGTGCCTGAAAGTCTGGTTTTTTCAAGGTGATCAAATTCTACACCCATTATTTCAGCCACAGCTTTCGCTCTGTGGAGCGCTCCCTTATCTGGAGAAAGCACGAAGTCTATTCCAAGCTCGGAAAGCTTTCCA
>JALSOU010000122.1 GCA_026986305.1 Thermoplasmata archaeon
GGAGGTGGCGTAGCATCCTTTCGGAAGCCAGAATGATAACCTTATAGTCTCAGGTTCAAATGAGATTTTAAGATCATTCACAGGGGATAGGAGCGCTCTCCTTCCACCTCTGGAGCTGAGGAATTGAAGGTCGGTAAATATGAAATCCTCAGGCCTTACATCCTCACTATCCAAAATTTCTCTCTCAATATCGCCCTGAATGCCTTTAGCAAATACAGGCTCAGAACCGAATATCATTCCTGTTGGAACTGCTTTTCCCTCCCTGAACCTCTTTCTTATGCGCTCCAAATTGTGATCCTTAACATCAAAAAGCTCCCTTTCCTTGATTATTCCCCTCTCAATACCCATCACCATATCGCCAATCTCAATCTCAAAGCCGTGCTCCATTCTTTTGCTGAGCATCCTGTTGAAAAGATAGGATTGATATGCGTGTATGAACATCCTAGCCAGATTATCAGGTAGTATTGATATAGCTCCGGCGTAATCCTCTGGATGCTCCGATAGGTAATTGAGCATGGCCCTCTCAAACATAAGATTTGCGGGAAACAGCTTTAAAGCTCCCTTAACATCCCCTGTCTCCTGAAAGTACTTTCTGGCTTCATATGCCTCTTCCCCCTCAATCTCGCTGGGATTTCCCAGATATGTCTCCACCGCCTTCTTGTAATCCCTTTTCACTATCAGCTTCCCTATTATGTGTGTTATTGGCCTTACTGAGCCGAACCTCTGCACACCGAAGAAATTCGGAAACAATCCTGTGGATTTTATGGTTTCAAAGGTGCATAATGCCCCTTCTTCAGCCCCTTCATCTATCTCCCTTATGATGACCTCAAATCTATTGCCTATCAGATCTCCTAAAAAAACAGGTTTTGAAACCCTGTATGCCCTCACTATGCTCACATCCCTTATCCTCAACCCCATAATATCCTCAATGGGGGCGTCAAATACCATCACCTGCGTGGTTATGGCCCTCTTGTCCTTTGTCCCTGCGAAGTATATCCTTTTCCTGCTTATGCGGAGCGCTCTAGATAACTGCCTAACCAGTCTGTTCGTCTCCCAGTTTCTGGACCTCACGAATGCCAGAGTATATCTTCCCCCAGGGTCCTCCTGAATATCTGCGGGAATCTCCTCAACTATGAAATCCTCAGGAAAGACCTTGAGCCTTCCTCCTGTGCCCCTGCATCTCCCTGAAATATACCCAGATATGCCTATCTCGGCTTCGCTCATGCATTCAGCCCTTCCAGAGCATCCCTGTACTGCTTGGAGAGGGCCTTGGCCGCCTTTTTAAGGGCGTTCTGAGGCTTTCCCTTGTTCACCCTGACATATATCCTCGGAAGGTCTATCTGCGGGTGCTTTCTGTGGTACTTCACCTCTTCAACCTCTTCCATCTTCAAAAGCTGGTGTATGAATGGCTGTATCAGGGTCTCGTCTGGCTCGGATATCTCAAGCTCCATGAAGTCCTTTCCTTTCTCTATGAGTTTCATCTTCATATTATCGCTCTCCAATCTCAGGATGTTTTAAAGGTTTCTGTGGATAGACATATAAGCACAACTCTATTCTAAACCGATGCTCTCCATAGCCAGAGATTCTGAGACTCTAATCATGGCACCCCTCTTACTGGGCCTTACATGGCTCGCACTCGGCCTCATAGCTTGGCCCCTGCACTTCTGGATTCATCTGACAGCTTTTTCCATATTCATGCTCACTTCCCTCTTTTTTCTCATCTTTTTCAGGGACCCTGAGAGGAAAATACCTCCTGAAGGCATAGTTTCTCCAGCTGATGGTGTTGTGAAGTTCGTGGAATACAGGGACAATAGGGTGAGAATAGGAATTTTCATGAACATATATGATGTGCATGTAAACAGAGCGCCTATCTCTGGGAAAATAGAGGACATAAGGCATGTTTTCGGCTCATATATCCCAGCCTTCAAAAAGGACTCTGAGAGGAATGAGCGCACATACATAACCATGGAAACATCTATCGGAAGGGTGGAGGTGGTGCAGATTGCAGGAGCTCTCGTTAGAAGGATAGTAAGATATGTTTCCGAGGGTGATGAGGTGAAGAAAGGTCAGAGGATAGGGATGATACGCTTCGGATCAAGGGTTGATGTCATATTGCCATCAGACAGGGTTAAGATTATAGCGGAGGAAGGAGATAGGGTTAAGGCAGGAGAGAGTGTAATTGCGCTCCTCAGGGATTAGACTGGTTTCCAGAGCGGACATCGCCTCGGGATTAAACGGGCTTTCAGGGTTTGCAGCAGTGATATTCTTCGTTAGCGATGAGATCCTTTTAGGTTCATTCTTCGTGATGATCTCCATACTTCTGGACGGTCTGGACGGAATTCTGGCGAGAAAATACGGAGCGCTCCACGGAAGGGGTCCCCAGATAGATTCTGTGGCTGACACCATATCATTCTGCGTTGCACCTGCAACTGCGCTCTACTCAGCATTCTATGTGAAAAGCGATCCAAATTCTTTCCTATCTGTTTTAACGATTATATCCTCTTCAGCCATAGTTTTCACAGGAATAGTGCGCCTCGGAGAATTCACGGATTCAGGCTATGCTCTGGATTATTTCAGCGGGATGCCCACTCCTGCCGCTGCTCTCACTGTTATCAGCTCAATCCTATTTTTCAAAGAGATGTTGCCTTTTCCTCTGGCAGGTCCTCTAATCGGCATAATCGTCTCAGGCCTAATGGTGACCAGCATAGGATATCCTAAAATGAAAGGATCTCTTGAGCTCCTGTCCGCTTTCATAATCCTCTATATGGCGATATCCTTTCTCGCAACTTTTTCTCGTATTTCATGCGCTCTCTCATGGAGCGCTCCTGCTGTTGGATTGGGAGCTTCCGCAATATATGCCATAGCTGGCCCTTTTTATCAGAGATTTAGGGGCTGAGACTTAGAATCCCAAAACGATATAAAGCATTCATCTATGGTGGGACCGTGATATCATGGTAGAGACCATAGGAGACCTTCTGAAAAAGCAGGCTGAGAGGTTCCCTGAGAGGCTAGCTGTTAAGTTCGGAGATAGGGAAATAACATACAGGGAACTGGATGAGATGGTTGATAGGCTGGCATATGCCCTGTTCAAGATGGGCGTGAAGAAAGGAGACAAGGTTGGCCTGTGGATGCAGAACATACCTGAGTGGGTGGTCGGCTGGTTTGCCATACCCAGAATAGGCGCTGTTGTAGTTCCCATGGACACATGGTACAAGCCATCTGAGGCAGAGTACATCCTAGGACATTCGGAGTCCGTGGCAGTTATAACTGCAGAGAGGCACGGAAAGGTTGATTTCATAGGTATGCTCTCTGAGATAAGGGATAAGCTTCCAGATCTGAAAAACACCATAGTTGTTGGAAAAGCTCCTGACTGGGGAATATCCTTTGAAGATGCCCTGAAAATGGGAGAAGGCTGGGATAAGGATGAGGAATACGAGAAAAGGAAGAAAGCTCTGGACCTTGACGATGTGACCTTCATCCTCTATACCTCAGGAACAACTGGAAAACCGAAGGGAGCCATGCTTACACACTACAACATAGTGCAGAACGCCCTTGACACAGCCAATACCCTGAGAGCCACGGAAGAGGATAGGTATCTGGTGCAGGTGCCGTTCAGCCACTGCTTCGGCTGTGTTCTCGGGATAACTGCGGCTGTGAACAAAGGCTCAGCTATAATACCTCTCCCGGTGTTCACACCTGAAAACAGCCTGAAGGCCATTGAGGAAAATAAGGCCACCGTAGTCCACGGAGTTCCCACGATGTTCATAAGGATGCTTGAGGTCCTTAAAAACAAGAAGTACGACATGAGCTCCATGAGGACAGGAATAATGGCCGGCGCTCCCTGCCCTGTTGAAGTCGTTAAAGCGGTAAAGAGCGAGATGAACATGGATGTGCTCATAGCCTATGGGCTGACTGAGGCTTCACCTGTAATCACAATGACCAGCTTTGATGACAGCGATGAGCTTAAAGCGGAAACTGTTGGAAGAACGATTCCGGGAGTATGCGTAAAGATAGTGGATGAGAACCGCAAAGAGGTGCCGATAGGTGAGATGGGAGAGCTTGCGTGCAGGGGATACAATGTGATGAAAGGATACTTCAAGAGACCGGATGCAACAGCCGAAACCATTGATGAAGAGGGCTGGCTTTACACAGGGGACCTTGCGACAATTGACAAATACGGCTATGTGAGAATAGTTGGAAGAAAGAAGGAGATGATCATAGTCGGAGGGTTCAATGTTTATCCCAGAGAGATAGAGGAGTATATCAGGGAATTTGACAAGGTTCAGGATGTGGCTGTTGCAGGCGTTCCTGACAAAGAGCTGGGAGAAGTGGTAGGTGCGGCGGTTATCCCCAGAGAAGGCGTTGAAATAGATCCCATAGAGATAGTGGACTTCTGCTACGGAAAAATAGCGAGCGCCAAGGTTCCGAGGTATGTGATAATCGTAGATGAGCTGCCGATAAGCGGAAGAGGAAAGGTGCAGAAGTTCCGCCTCACAGAGATATTCAAGGAGAAGATAGAGAAAGGAGAGATAGAAAAGCTGGTTCCAACAGCCGTGAAAAACAAGAAGAAATAAACCCATTCCCATCTTTTTTGAGCAGGGGTAGCCAAGCTGGAAACGGCGCAGGACTTAAGATCCTGTCCTCAGTGGTTCGTGGGTTCGAATCCCACCCCCTGCACTCATTTCATTCGTGCAGGAGGCTTACTCGCATCGTAGATGCTCGTCCCACCCCCTGCACTCATTTCATTCGTGCAGGAGGCTTACTCGCATCGTAGATGCTCGTCCCACCCCCTGCACTTCTAGCCTTTTATCCTCAAAAGGCAGACTCAAAAAATACTCCGTATTTTTTCGTCCCAGCCCATGCACTCATTCCTTTTATCCTCAAAAGGCAGAGTCGCCAAAACCTATATATGCCCCATCTATGGGAGGGCGTGAAATTCAGATTCCTAGGTGGAGCCAGCAAAGTAGGGAGTCTGGGACTTCTTGCTGAGGAAAACGGTGTAAGGCTCCTTTTCGACTATGGGATGACACCCACCTCGCCTCCTGAGTATCCTGCACCAGCTCCGGAGATAGATGCGCTCTTCCTGACCCATTCTCATGTTGACCACTCAGGTATGATCCCATGGGTTGTGTCAAGATATGAGGTGGATGTTTTCGCAACAGAGGTGACCGCACTGGTTAGTGAGGTTCTTCTAGAAGATATACTGAAAGTCAGCGGTTATGAGGGGTATCCTGCGCAGTTCTACAAGAGAGATATAAAGGAAACGAAGAATGTTATGCGCTACATGGACTTCGGAGATTCTGTATATATAGGGGGTCTGGAGATATCCGCTCACTCTGCAGGTCACATTCCCGGAGCCACGATGTACGGCATAGACACAGGAAAAAAGCGCTATCTTTTCACAGGGGATATAAACACCATAAACACGAGATTGGTGTGGGCAGCCCATCCTGTAAAAACAGATGTTTTGATAATGGAATCCACCTATGCAGGCAGAGAGCACCCTGAGAGAAAGCAGCATGAAAGGGATTTTATCGAGGATGTGGAAGATGTCGTATCCAGAGGAGGTCAGGCGATAATACCAGCCTTCGGCGTGGGAAGGACTCAGGAGATGATGCTTCTCCTCGCAGGGAGGGGGTATGAGATATGGGTTGACGGCATGGGAAAGGGCATATCCTACATTTATCTAGATCATCCGGATTACATAAGATCTGCCAGCAAGCTAAAAAAGGCCATAAAAGGAGTGAACATGGTTAGGGGGAAGAGGGACAGGGAGATCGCTTCAAAGAACGCTGATGTCATAATAACCACCAGCGGTATGATGGACGGCGGACCGGTTCTGATGTATGTTGAAAGGATAAAGGACGACCCGAAGAGCGCAATACTGATAACAGGTTATCAGGTTGAGGGCACAAATGGAAGAAGGCTCGTGGAAACAGGAGAGCTTGATTTCTACGGAGTGGTGGAAAAGATAGGCGCTGAGGTTAAACAATATGATTTTTCAGCCCACGCCGGGCATTCTGACCTAATAGAGTTCGCAAAGGCATGTGAGCCAGAGACCATAGTGCTGATGCACGGTGATCAGAGAGAGGTTTTAGCAGAGGAATTATCAGAAGAATTTGATGTGATCATACCCGACGATGGCGAGGAATTTGAGATATAATCTTTAATAGTGAATCCCATTTCTCTCCGTGAGACTGATAAAGGACCAGAGAGCGCTTTCGTTTGACTATGTCCCTCCTGAACTTCCACACAGGGAGGAGCAGTTAAATGCTCTTAGAGCCTTATTCCTTCCGCTTTTGGAGGGTGGAGCGCAGAATGCGATACTTCAGGGCAGGGTAGGAACAGGAAAGACAGCATCTGCCAGACTATTTGCGGAAGAGCTAAGGAAGAAGATGGCTGAGAGGCGCAGGAATCTGATTTATGTGCATGTTAACTGCAGGGCGAGGAGCAGTTCCCATGCTGTGCTTTCCCAGATTGTGAGGAGTTTTGACGACCGCTTCCCCGGCAGGGGATTTTCAGATGATGAGATGCTTCACACTATTGATGGAAAGCTGAAAGGCTCACACATGCTCCTGATACTCGATGAGCTGGACTATCTCCTTCAGCGCTCCTCTTCCTCACTCATATACAAGCTCACAAGATTCTCCGAGTACACTGGAAGGGAGCAGGACATCTCAATAATCGGGATATCTCAAAGAGATGTTCTCTTTCTCATGGATGAGGCATCCAGAAGCACATTCAAAAGATCCAACATAATCAGATACTCTCCATACAGGGTTGAAGAGCTAGAGGACATAATCAGGCAGAGGGTCAAACTGGCATTTTACGAGGGAACGGTAAGCGATGATGCGGTACATCTCATTGCTGTGCATTCTGCTAAGGAAGGAGATGCAAGACAGGCTATAGAACTCCTTGAAAAATCTGGGCTGATAGCTGAATCAAAGAGAGACGATAAAGTCAGGGCTGAGCATGTCAGGTTGGCGCTCTCTGAAATCGGAACTCCCATAGATGAAAATGTGCTGGATAACCTTGAAAAGCACGAGATAATGGCGCTTTTAGGCGTTTTGAGGGCTCTCAGGAAAAAGGGAACATGCAGCACAGGTGAGGCTGAGAGGGAGTACAGGGCTGTCTGTGAGGAATACGGGGAGAAATGGAGAGCGCACACTCAGTTCTGGAAATACCTGAAAAGGCTTGAGATGGACGGGCTTATAGGGTCTGAGATAGTTTCAGAAGGGGGAAGGACCAGAAAGATATTCACAGAGCTTCCAGTTAGCGAAACCATAGAGATGCTTGAAAAGAGGATTGGACATGAAGGTAAATGAGATATTCTTCAGCATACAGGGAGAAGGAAAAGAGATAGGAAAACCCACGGTATTCGTGAGGCTCACAGGTTGTAATCTCAGGTGCAATTGGTGCGATACGGAGTATGCATTCTATGAGGGTAAGGAGATGGATGTAAAGGATGTTTTAAGTGAGGTTGAAAAGCACATCATTAAAAGAGTGTGCATAACCGGAGGAGAGCCACTGCTTCAAAGGTCAGATCTGATGAAACTCCTTAACATACTCCTTGAAAAGGGATATGAGATTTCTCTGGAGACAAACGGCTCCCTCCCCATAGATGGAATTCCTGATAAGGTGCTGATAAGCATGGACTGGAAAACACCATCTTCAGGCGAGAGCGAAAGGATGCTGGAATCCAATCTATCTCTGCTTAAATCCAAAGACCAGCTGAAGTTCGTTATAGCTGATGAGAATGATTACGAATATGCGAAAAGCTTTCTAAAATCCCGTGAAATTCCCTGTGAAATAGTCTTCCAGCCTGTTGGTGGGGTCGATATAAAATGGCTTGTTGAGAGGGTTATGGCAGACCATATGGATGTGAGGGTTCTTCCGCAGCTACATAAGATTGTTTGGGGAAATAAAAGGGGGGTTTGAGGAAATAGTTATGCTAAGTGGACAATAATTGGAAAAGAAAACGATCTCATGTCTTCACTTACCTATTTTTCTCCCCCACCTCACCGAGTTCTCCAGAGCGCCTATCAGTCTGTCAGGAAACTCTATAACAGGCACACCTTTTCTCTGAATCTCATAGGAAACCTTCTTCGTGAATTCCCCTCCTGAGGCCATGACCATCACTGGTTTTTTCCTTCCTGAGAGTATGCGGGGAAGTTTCTGCCAGTTTGCTGCCAGAGGCTCGTCTTGAAGAGTGAGCGCAGCGATTATGACATCCACGCCATCATCATTTTCAAGGTGAGATATGGCTGTGTCAAACCACTCAGGCCCAGCGCTCCCCGTTAAATCCAGGGGATTTTCAAGGGAGACTATGGGTGGAAGTTCCTTTCTCAGGGACTTCACTGTTTTTTCGGAGAGTCTAGCCATGAATATCGTATCGGATTCGCCTATTTTATCCGATAAAAGCACGCATGGTCCAGCTCCGTTGGTGACTATAGCCACCTTACCTCCTTTCGGCACCTTTTCCATGGAAAGGAGGCTCATGCTCTCCATGAATGTCTCCATGTCCTTCGCGATTATCCCACCGCTCTGCTTTATGGCCCCTTCAAAGACCCTTATGTCGGAGGCAAGGGAACCGGTGTGGCTCTTGGCAGCTCTTGCTCCGTGTGCTGTGGCTCCAGCCTTTATTATGACAACTGGCTTTTTCCTGCTGACCTCCCTGAGGATTTTCAGAAATTCCCTCCCCCTGTTCAAACCCTCAAGATATATCCCTATCACTCTCGTGCTGTCCTCATCTTTAAGATAATTCAATGCATCTATCTCATCCACATCAGCCTTGTTGCCGTAGCTTATGAACTTATCCACACCGACTCCCCTCTCTGCTAGCCATTCAAGGGCTATTATCCCCACAGCTCCAGACTGGGTTATTATGCTTATATGCCCTCTGAAAGGCCTTTTCATGGCATACCTTGGCTGAAAGAAGGTGTCCACGCCGCTGTGGGTATCCAGAACACCTATGCAGTTGGGACCTATTATCCTTATCCCGTATTTTCTGGCCTTTTCAACCATCTCAGACTCAAGCTCAGCACCTCTTCCACCTAGCTCCCTGAATCCTCCCGATATGACTATCACAGCCTTACCGCCGCTCTTACCGAATTCCTCAACGGCCTCAGGAACCTTTTCAGCAGGAAGGGCTATCACAGCGAGGTCGCATTCAGGTGCCTCTGATATGCTCCTGTAGACCTCAAGCCCCATTATCTCTCCGCCCTTCGGATTGACAGGGCAAATCCTTCCATGGTAGGAATTTATGAGGGATTCAAGGACGGTATGCCCTATCTTTCCCGGCTTAGCAGATGCTCCTATGATCATTATGCCCTCAGGATTGAAGAATGCCCTCATGCTATCACATGTTGAAATTTCCGCTTTCAAGCTGTTTCATCAGCTGTCTCTGCAGCTTTCTGTTGCCAGCGAATCCCTTCAGCGCCTTTTTGGACTGGTTGTAATGTTTGAGCAGGGCTCTGACATCCTCAGGCCTCTTTCCGCTGCCTCTTGCTATCCTCTTTATCCTTGAAGACTTTATTATCTTCGGGTTCTCAAGCTCTTCGCGGGTCATTGAGTCCATTATCACCCTGAAATCCCTGAGCTTTCTCTGCAGCTCCTCCATCTCCTCATCGGACATGCGGTCCACGAATCCTAGCATTGCGAAGACCTTTTTGAGGGGGCCCATCTTTGTCATGGCTTCCATCTGGTTGTACATGTCTATGAGGTTGAATTTCCCTGTCATCAGCCTTTTAGCCAGCTCCTCTGCATCCTCCTCCTTCATCACCTCGCTGGCTGTCTCCATGAGCGCCTTTATGTCGCCCATTCCGAGGAGTCTGGATATGAAACCTGCGGGGTCAAACTTCTCAAGGTCCTCTATGTGCTCTCCCGTGCCTATGAAAACTATGGGAGCTCCGGTCTCTGCCACAGCGCTCAGCGCTCCGCCCCCTTTGGCAGACCCGTCCAGCTTCGTTATTATGACCCCGGTGATTCCCACAGCATCGTGGAAGGCCTTTGCC
>JALSOU010000123.1 GCA_026986305.1 Thermoplasmata archaeon
AGATTGAAAGAACTACTTAAAGAAATAGAGGAAAACCTCTATGAAAGGGCTAAAAGGAAGATGGAAGGGCACATAACTGAGATGGAGGATTTCTCGGACTTTGACAGGGAAAATCCACCTGAGATGGTAAAAACTATGTGGTGCGGAAACGACGAGTGCGGGCAGAGAATTGAGGAGATAACAGACATGAATGTGCTTGGAACCCATGAGCCTGAGGAGAAGGCTAAAGGAAAATGCCCGATATGCGGGAAGGATGCTGAAAAGTACATCTATCTGGCTAAAACATACTGATTTATTTATCCATACATGATAGAAAATTATATATACCACCATGCCGATTAGTGAGTGGTGAAGGCATGGACCCGTATCAGACTAGCATAGCGCTCCTCATAATAGGAGGAATTCTGATAGCTCTGGAGCCTGTGGTTCCCGGATTCTTCATATCTGTGGTAGGAACATTTCTAGCTGTCATGGGGGCCATAGGCCTTGTGGTGCCGGACGCCCTTTACAGCCCGATATCTGTGCTCATAGCCGCGATAATCTCGGTTTTAGCAGCGATATCAGTCCTCTACATGTACAAGAAACTGGGCGGAAATCAGGTACCTCAAACCATGACATCCTCAAGCCTTGTTGGAAAGAAGGGCATTGTGAGGAAAAAGGTGGTGCCGCACAGCATAGAGGGAAAGGTGGAGATAGAGAACACCATGTGGAGCGCCACGGCAGACCACGAGATACCTGAAGGCACTATTGTAAAGGTGGTGTCCAGCGAGGGAGTCCATGTTGTTGTTGAAGAAATAAAAGGAGGTGCGAAGAATGCTTGAATGGATAACTCTGGCTCTGGTTGTCATAGCCATATTCGTCCTGGCTTTTCTGGCCAAGATGATAGTGATAATAAAGCCGTACGAAGAGGGAATATACATATTCATGGGAACCTTCAAAAGGGTTCTTAAACCGGGCCTGAACATAGTTTCCCCTGTTTTCAGGGAGGTCATAATCGTGGATGAGAGGGTCCAAACCCTTGATGTTCCAAGACAGGAAGTGATAACAAAGGACAATTCGCCGACAAATGTGGATGCCGTGATATATATCAAAGTCATTGATCCTAAAAAAGCTGTGTTTCAGGTTCAGAATTACAAGGTTGCCACCGTTTTGCTGGCACAAACCTATCTCAGGGCAGTCATAGGTGACATGGAGCTTGATGAGGTTCTCTCAAACAGGCACGCCATAAACATGAGGCTGAGGGATGAGCTGGATAAGGCTACGGACCCGTGGGGTGTGAAGGTTGAGAGCGTGGAGATAAAAGAGGTGGACCCTGTTGGACCTGTTAAGAAGGCCATGGAGGAGCAGACCGCGGCAGAGAGAGAAAGGAGGGCTGCTATTCTCAGGGCGGATGGTAAGAGGCGCTCCGCAATACTTGAAGCTGAGGGAGAAAAGCGCTCCGCCATATTGAAAGCTGAAGGGACCAAACAGGCAAAAATCCTTGAAGCAGAAGGTAATAAGACCGCAACTATACTTAGAGCTCAGGGAGAAGCCCAAAAACTAAGGATACTGAGCCTCGGAGCGGCACCTCTGGACCACAAGGCCCTGACTGTTCTTTCACTGGATGCTCTCAAAGCCATGGCTGACGGAAAGTCCACGAAGATAATCTTCCCATTTGAGATTTCCAGACTGGTTGAAGGCGCTGCTGAGTACCTCGGAGCCAGCACAAAGGTTCCCGATAGACCTGCAAATACCATAGAGCAGCTTGAGAGGATAGTCGGCAAGATGGATGAGGTCTTAGGGGAGATTCCTGATGAGAAGAAGATAAAAGAGGAGCTCAAAAAGCTGGAAGAAGAGGAGAAAAAGGTGGACGAAGAGGAAAGAAAGGAGCTGGAGGCTATAAACAGGAGCGTTAAACCGGCATAAACCCATTACTTCAATCCATTTTATTATTTTAAGACTGATTTGAGGTTTGAAAATGCAAAATGAAAACCTGATAACTACCTGCTCTCTACACATAAATGAGTATGAAATGAACGGTTATGAAATAACACTGATGGAAACTGATGGAGATAGCTTCAACTATGCGTATTATCCCAATCTAGGCGCCATATCCAACACAAGCTCTCAGATAAACATAACCCAGAACATCATCATAGACCACCACAACTATTGGGGTTGGGAGAAATGCGAGATAAGAGCAAGAATATACGATGTCGGAGGAATAGACAATCTCTGGATATACCACGACTTTTTCGGAGACTTCCATGCATTCAAATCATCCCACAACGGATGGTACAACGTAACCCTGGATATCGGATTCGCAGCAGGTCTCTTTGAATACACGATACATGTTCAGGCATGGGATGTTGCTGGAAATGAATTGACATACCAGTACACGGTGAAAGG
>JALSOU010000124.1 GCA_026986305.1 Thermoplasmata archaeon
AGATGTTCAGGGGCTTTCAGGCGGTGAGCTGCAGAGGGTTGCCATAGCCCTTTGCCTCGGAAGAGATGCGGACATCTACCTTTTGGATGAGCCATCAGCATATCTGGATGCCGAGGAGAGGATGAATGCCTCCAAGGTTATAAAGAGGGTCATGGACAAGTCAGGGAAGAGCGCCATGGTTGTGGACCACGATGTTTACCTCATAGACATGGTCTCCGACAGGATAATGGTGTTCGGAGGGAAACCGGGAGTTGAGGGCATCGGAGAAGGGCCTTTCCCCATGAGGGAAGGAATGAACAGGTTCCTTAAAAACGCGGGAATAACATTCAGAAGGGACAACGACACGAAAAGGCCGAGGATAAACAAGCCCGATTCAAGGCTGGACAGGGAGCAGAAGAGCAGAGGGGAGTACTACTACGCCTAAATCCAGCTATTTTTCCATCTTTCCCATGAGTCTGGAGTATGGGATTATCAGCCCCTCTATCCTTTCATCCCCTTCATATCTCTCAATGTCTATATTTCCACCCAGCCATAGCTGGAAGTCCTTTGAAAACAACTCTATGACATTATCCACAGGCGCATCCTTCCCTAAAACTGTGAAAATAACCCTTTTAAGCCCTATTTCTCCCAATTCTTCAGCCATATCTTCAAGATTGTCAGGCACATTTCCCCATTTCAATATGCCTTCAAAGTAATCCGCCGAGAATATCAGGTTATCAGAGAGTTCGTGCGCTCTCCTGACATCCTCCATTGACCTTATGTTTTTGCTGGATATGACCGCCATCTCAGCCCCTAGAACCAGGGCATCTTCAACATCACCCACAGTCCTGAATCCTCCGTCCAGCCATATCCTGAATTCAGCCGCAATTCTTTCTATTACAGGTATCTGCATCCTGTTCTTCTCCACACCGTCCATGTCCATGATATAGAACAGCTCATAACCTTCTTTTTCCAGCGCTCTGAGCACTTCAATAGGCTCTCCCACAGGCAGATACTCGCCCTCTTCGGTTATAACGACCCTCTTTTTCCTTATAGATATGGCTGGGATAAGCTGCATGTCCCTGCATAAGAGCGCCTATTTCTATCTTTTCTCAATATCTTCACTCCTTACCCTCTCAACACCCATGCCTTCAAGTATCTCAGCCATCCTCTTTATATCGGATTTTTTCAGCCCTGCTTTGTGGAAATAGACATACTCAGCGCCGCTCTTTTCAACCATCTGTTTTAGCATGGTTTCATCTAGGTTTGGGAGAGCATACTTCGGAGCCATGTGTCCGAAGCTTATCCTGTAATTAAGGGCCAGCTCAGTGAATCTGGGAGCGTAATGCCCGCCACCTATCCCTATGGCAACCGGCTCATTAGAGCTTTTATCCATGATATCCAAAATTGTTTTAGCTATAACCCTTCCAGCTTCCTCATCTCTCCACTCGCTTTCGGAGCTGCCTATCTCTATGAAAAACGATGGAGTCTCAAGATATGGGCCATGGTGAGTTACTTCGTATGAAACAGAGTAATCCGGCAGGCTGTTGTTTTTGTGGAGCATCCTCAGGGCTATGGACATCAGCTGAGGAGAGGGTATTGATAGTGTCCTGTCCTTTCCACCATATTCCGCCTTTCCATAGTTTCCGACCGTATGAACGGTTAAAGCCTTCTTTCCTGACTCACTCTTATGTCTGGATGCGAACACTATGACTTCTGCCCTTTCTCCAAGAAACTCGGCGATTTTCTCATCTATGCGCTCCGCATATATGTGCTCTCCCGGATGCTGGAGCATCACATAATTCCCGTATGAATAGGCGGGAAGGCCCATGAACTCCACTAATTCCTTCCATTCCGCCATTTCCAGCAGTCGGTCTCTTATGTTCACGCTTGCCTCATCCTTCAATGATATGAGTATGGAGCGCATGCTACCCCATCGTTTCTGTATTTAACATGATATGGATGCCATCGCATCCTCAAAATCCCCTTCGTAGATGGGAGGATAGACATAGGCCACTATGACCGACTCATACCGTTCATTGCAGAAATACGCCCCTAAATCCATCTTTATCGTATCAGGCCTCATGCCTCCGAAGAGAGGGTTGAGATATTTCAGATGAATGTCATATTCCTGCATAACCGTAGGATGCCCGCCCACAACGGACTGAAATTCCCTGTTAAAAACCACATCTATATCCACGCCATACCTCTCCTTTACCTCCTTTTCCATTATGTCCTCAACCTTCCTCATCATGGAGCTGTATGTTTTTGAAGGCAGGAAAGGAGTTCTGACCGTTGCCACTACGAGTATGGCGGGCTCCGTGCTTTCCCTCACATAGAGGCGATAGACAGCATAGGGCATTGATCGTATCTTCTCCTCCTTTTCAAGGTGATAGGAGTCCT
>JALSOU010000125.1 GCA_026986305.1 Thermoplasmata archaeon
TGCATTGCTGGAGAAACAGTGGCTATGAATGTGTGGGAAGGAGCTATTATCTCATCACCTCTCCCTATGCCGAGAGCGTAGTATATGAGATAAAGGGCTGTGGTGCCAGAGCTGGTGGTGACAGCCCCTTTCACGCCTAGGTATTTGGAGAATTCATCCTCAAAACCAGCGCTCTCAGGCCCTTTTATGTATCTCTTTGACTCTATGACCTCTACAGCTTTCTTCTTTATCTCATCATCTACATACATTTCAACAAGGTTGTACTTCATTCTTTCACCCCATAGGATAGTTCTTCTGCGTATTTCAGAAATCTGGCAGGATTTCCCGCCACAACCGTGTTATCCTCAACATCTTTGGTAACGACGGAACCTGCACCGACAACAGCGTTTTTTCCAATCCTTATTCCGGGCAATATCGTGGAATTTGCCCCGATCTTTGCGTTCTCTTCCACTATGACCCCTTCAAGGTTCTCCTTAACGCCGGGATACCTCGGATATTTGGCATTGGTCAAAACAGCTCTTGGACCTATCCACGCACCTTTTTTAAGAACAGAGTATTCTGGTATGAAAACCTGAGAGTGTATGCGCACACCATCTTCTATTGTTACATGGTGCTCTATAACCGAATTTGTTCCTATGCTCACATCGTTGCCTATCCTGTTAAGCTCCCTAATCCTTGTGCCGTGTCCGGTCATGAAGTTATTTCCTATGATGTTTCCTGCGTAAATCGTCGTGTGGCTCCTTATTATGGAGTTATCCCCTATCTCTGTAAAAAGTTCTCCCCCATCATTCGGAACTATGCCTATTATCACATAATCCTCTATCCTCACATTTTTGCCAAGTTTCACATTTCCTATCAGCCTATAAGAGCTCATAATTACACCTTTTTGCTTGCCAAATGAACAGATGATATAAATCTTACCATCGCTGAGCTCCTCACTGACCAAATATCGCAAACTTAGCCATCAGTGCAGGCTTTCATAGGCATTCAAAAGCCTTTTTTCCATGGCTTCCCAAGAATACTCGCTGCGCAGGGATCTCATGGCCTTGCCCATGCGCTCCACATCCTCCCTTTTCAGGGACTTTATCGCCTTGGAAAAGGACTCTTTGGAATAATCGCAGACCACACCACCTCCATACTTTTTAACCAGTTTTGCTGTGAGCTCCCCGTTGTCTGCCACAATCATACCTCTTCCAGCAGCCACAGCGTCAAAGAACTTTGTGGCTATCCTATCTGTCTGCACCTCCCTGTACATGGAAACTATGAGGTCTGCGGCTGCAGAGTACAAAACAACCTCTTCAGGGTGGACGAATCCCAGATATCTCAGGCCTTTTTTTCCAACTCTTTTTCTTATATAGTCCTCTTCAGCGCCGTATCCTCCGATTATAAATCTCACACCCTCCAAACTTCCTGCCATGTCAGCCATTTCCCTAACGAAGCGCTCCCTTTCCAGAGCGCCGATATATATCAGAGCTATTTCATCTCCAATTCCCATCTCTTTTCTGAGATCTTTCGCCTTTTTCTCATCTTTAAGAGCAGGTTTCGCATTCATAACCACATCTATTCTATCCACAGGAAATCTTTTTGAGTAAAAGGAGCGCTGGTGCTCGTTCACAACTATCATCCTGTCAACCCACTTCAAATAGCGGTTTTCAAGATGCTGAACCATGTGTGCTATGAAGTTCGGGACATCTATCCTTATCATCTCAGAATATGTTTCATGCGCATCAAATAGCAAAGGCGCTCCTGTTCTTTTCTTTATCTTCACACCTAGGGGGAGTGTGTCAAAGTCATGCGCATGGATGATTTCAAAATCAAGCTTTTTTGAGAGATCGTAGGCATTATTCCAGAACTTTCTGATATCGGATATGAAATGCCTTTTTCCCCTGAATTTCGGCCCAGTCCTGATGACTCTAACCCCTTCCATGGTTTCTTTTTCAGGGAAATCCTCCCTTCTGTCCCATGCGATTATGCTTACTTCATGCCCTCTATTTATTAGGCTCTGTGCCTCCCTATAAACTCTAGCGTCTGGGAGATAGGGGTTTGAAAGCAGCATCAGTACCTTCATTCGCCACCTTCCAGCATCTTTCCGTATTCAAACAGGTCTCCAGCCTGATATATGTCCATTTGAACCTTTGACATGGGCTTCGCCCTGAATATAATCTTCCCATCTTTTTTTATCTCTCCTGTTTCAAGGTCTATCTCTATGATATCGCCGCTTTTCAGCCCTGACTCAAAGATCCCCGGCGCCTCAATGAGCGGCATTCCTGAGTTTATCACATTCCTTTTGTATATGGCTCCGAACGATTCCCCAATTATCGCCTGAATCCCAAGGGCTTTGAAGCAGTCAACAGCCTGCTGCCTTGAAGAACCTGCTCCG
>JALSOU010000126.1 GCA_026986305.1 Thermoplasmata archaeon
CCCCCGAAAGCTAGGGTATTTCCTTCCAATATTGAGATTCCGCCTCCTGAGCTGCCCCCATTAAGCGACATGGAAGAAGGCAGGTAAGGGATTAAAAGCGAAACTATGACGAGTATCGGGATTATTTTAAAGGACTTCACAGAAAGCCAATCTGTTCCGGTACTTATAACTTATTAATCAATGCCCAAGCATCTGCTCCCTTTCCATTATCTTTTCCCATTCATTTTTCATTATGATGCAACCCGGATCCGCTGCCTTTATATCCCCAAAATATGCGTAAGCCCTCGCCCTGCATCCGCCGCAGACATATCTGTATGGACATTTGGAACAGACATAATCCTCTGCATCCCTATCGCGAAGGGCCCTGAACACCTCGCTATTTTTCCAGACATTGTGGAAGCCGTCTTTTATGACATTTCCCACCTTTATTGGCAGGAAAACGCAGGGCTGAATATCTCCATTGTGCTCTATGGAGCAGTAAATCCTCCCTGCCCCACAGCCTCCCAAAAACTCGGCTAAGGTCTTTCCAGCACCAAGAAACTCCTCCGGGAGTTCCACATCGGCGAAGTGCGTGGGCGAAACCTTGTGCTCCTTTTCTTCCATGACCTTGTTTAGAGATATGCGCGCATAGGCGGGACAGGTGGAGAATATCTGCATATCTCCTTTCTGCCATTCATCATAAAGATAATTCATCAATTTTTCCCTTTCTTCAGGGGTCAGGTCATCCTTAACTATGTTCTTTCCGCGCCCTGTGGGTATGAAATTGAAAACTATGAGCCTATCAACATTTAACTCCCTCGCCAGATCAACTATTTCAGGTATGCTATCAAGATTGTGGTGGGTTGCAACAGTGGCTATTCCAACCTCAATTCCCGCTTTTTTCGCATTCTTTATACCGTTTATGGAGCGCTCAAAAGCACCTTTAACCCCTCTGAAAGCGTCGTGAATCTCAGCATTTGGCCCATCTATGCTTATCTCCACATATCTTACTCCTGAATCCTTCAGCCTTTTCGCGACTTCCTCTGTTATGAGGGTTCCGTTAGTAGCCACGCTTATGTAGAATCCCTTGCTGCTCGCATATTTAACAACAGGCCAGAAATCCCTATTTATCAGAGGTTCACCGCCTGAAAACGATATTGCAGCCACTCCACTTTCATCGAGCTGGTCCACAACCTTTAATCTATCTTCAAGGCTAAGCTCATCTGGATACGGTGTTGGAGTGGCGTTTGCATAGCAATGCTTGCACCTAAGATTGCACTGCTTAGTAAAGTTCCACACAACCATGAAAGGAGCATACAATTTTTGTGGTTTAGTTATTCCATATTCTGCGATACCCCTTATTATGGATGAAAATCCCTTCCTCATATATGGGTCTTTGAGAAAGCCCTTTATCTGTTCTGGCGAGGCATTGAACATAGAGGCTGCTCTCTCTATGGCTGCTGCAACGGTTTTTGCCCTTGCCCTTTCCCTTATTCCTCTGGGTTCCTCCACTCCTGCATATATTGCAAGAGCTTTTTCTATTTTCTTTGGCTCAGAGAGCTCCTTTAAGATGAATTTGATGAACTTATTGTCCATGACCTTTTGAAGATATTCTATTATTTCCCCTTCATTGAATTGCCTCTCTTCCATCTTCAAACCTCCTGTTCACTTCTCTCAGATATCTGAGGGCGATTTCTATGTTCTCAACAAGCTCATGTATCTCTCTGGTTTTCACTTCTTGAAGATAACTCTTAGCCTCTTCAAGCATTCCTATAAGCCTGTTTCTTTCATTTTTTATTATCTTTAAAAAATCAGTTTCTGCACTGTAAACATATCTCCTCCCCTCCCTCCATCTCTCCAGAAAACCCTCCCTGAGAAGTCTGTTGAGCTCATTGACCACAGACGAATAGGCGTATCCAACATGTTCGGCTATCTCTCTTGCTGTAAGGGGGCGATCGGAAACTGAGAGGAGCGCATAAATTGATGATGAAGCCTCACCGAATCCCCAGTGTTTCATCACCTTCCTGAGGTTGCTGTATGCCTTTTCCCTGCTCCTATCCTCAAAGTTTATCATATTTATGAGAAATATCATACTATTATTTAAAGATTTCTAAAACGAAGTCAGAGAAACCCTTAAATATGAATCCCATAAAGAAAGGCACATGAAAAAGCTCATTGTGCTGGCAATCTTCCTGCTGACATCCACCCTTGCCTTCACCTATTATTCTCAAGCATATGAAGGCCCAAGAGCGTGGATGGAACCCGAGCATCCAACAGATAAGGATCACATAGCGCTCTATTGCAGGGCTCCGGGTGCTTACGATGTAAGATTTACCCTCTGCGACGATGACACCGGAATGTGCTATATACTGATGAATGAAACAAAGACCGATTCC
>JALSOU010000127.1 GCA_026986305.1 Thermoplasmata archaeon
AGAAGGGAAAAAAGGATGCGGTGGCACATAGACTATCTTTTGTCCCATGCCAGAGTGAAAGAGGCCTATTATTCCACAGAAATAGATGAGATAAGCGCAGCTAGGCTTTTAAGCGATATTTTTCAGTCAATCTCTGGCTTCGGAGCTTCAGACTCTCCGCTGAAAAGCCACCTGTTTCTTTGCGATCCTGCGGATTTACATGAATTTATTGAGGAGCATCGCTTTCATCCCCTCTACCTTTGAATCCCTTGGCTATGAGGTATATCTCAGAGCTAGAACTTCTGGAAGCCTTGGGTGAGTGGAGCTTCACCATGGCGAAGTGCTTTTTTGCCTCCTTCACATAGTCACCAAGCATATCTCCCTCAAATATCTTCACAAGGAAAACCCCGCCTTTTTTCAGGTTTTCAACTGCAAATCTGAGGGCAAGCTCTGCGAGGTAAATGGAGCGAGCATGGTCTGTGGAATACGCCCCGGATATATTGGGAGACATATCTGAGATCACCACTGAAACCTTCCTATCTCCTATAAGTTCCTTAATCTTCTCCACCACATAGGGCTTTGTGAAATCCCCTTTTATGAATGTGGCACCTTCCAGAGGCTCTATTTTCTGCAAATCCACCCCAATAAGCATCCCTTCAGGCCCTATCGCTTTGACGGCAACCTGAGACCAGCCTCCCGGCGCAGCTCCAAGCTCAACCACCACATCCCCTTTCCTGAAAATATGGAATTTTCTGTCTATCTGCATGAGCTTGTAAGCTGCCCTTGAGCGATATCCCTGCTCCTTCGCCATCTTGTAGTAATGGTCCCTTCTTCTCTGTCTCAGCCAGTTTTTTGACACAGGCCTAAAATGCGATGAGGATATATCACTTTGCTTTTTCATTAGGACTGCTTCCTTATTATGCAGAAAAGCCACCCTTTCAGTTTAGATGCACAAAAACCTAATTTTTGTAAAAAATTCCTATGGAATATGCAAGAGAATGTCCTTGGCCATATAGAAGATTGTCGAATGAAATAATTGCATCACTATGCAAAGGTTTTTTTACCTCATAACTTTCCCATCCTGATGGTCAGGTCACCGAAAGAGGTGCAGCACGAGATTCTCAACGGAAATGTTCTGAAAGCCGCATTCATCCTCGGATGGCCCATGATGGTTACCAGCCTCATGCAGACAGGCTATAACCTTGCGGATACATTCTGGGTGGGGCATCTCGCAAAGGGTAGCGGTGTGGCGATAGCTGCGCTCAATGTGGGTTGGCCGCTCATATTCATGTTCATGTCCTTCGCCATGGGTTTTGGAACCGCAGGGACCGCTCTGGTTTCCCAGTACACAGGCGCTAAAAACAAGAAAATGGTGATTAAAGTTTCAGGACAGATGCTCTTCTTCTCAATGATTCTCTCTGTAATCCTTTCTGTTACTGGCCTCGCTCTACTGCCTTTCATAATAAATGCGATAGGCCCTCCCCAGTCTGTCACCAACATAACGATAGCATACACATCCATAATCTTCGTAAGCATACCTTTCATGTTCATCACAGTGGTTTTCACAATGATACTCAGGGGCTGGGGAGACACCGTAACCCCCATGTATCTCAACGGAATAACCCTAGCGATAAATGTAATTCTGGACCCGATAATGATATTCGGGTGGCTCGGTTTTCCAGAGATGGGAGTGGTAGGGGCGGCTCTAGCAACCCTGATTTCAAGGATAATCTTCGCAGCCCTATCCATTCACTGGCTCTTTTCAGGAAGGCTGGAGATAAGGCTGACTAGGGAGTCACTTAGACCTGATTGGGGCATAGTTAAGCGCATAATCCGCATAGGTCTGCCCTCGTCAATAGGAATGACCTTCACCTCCATAGGCTTCGTGGTGCTGATGTTCATAGTTGCAAATGTTCCATATCCTGACCCTGTTTACGCTCTGGCCGCATACGGCATAGGAAACAGGATAATCAACCTGACCTTCATCATAGTTGATGGACTGGCGTTTTCCTTAACCACAATAGTTGGCCAGAACATAGGCGCTGGCAAATATGAGCGGGCAATGGAGAGCTACTGGAAGATTGCCCTCGCATCCTTTTCCATACTCTGGATTTTCTCAGCGGTTTTCCTCATAGCACCAGGACCTATAATCTCCGCATTTACAAATGACCCTGACACCATAAAAAATGGCATAGTTTTCATGAGCATAATTCCACTGGGAATGCCATTTTTCAGCCTGTTCCGCTCATCGGTGGGCCTTTTCAGCGGTGCAGGTAGGACTGAGTTTAACATGATGATGGCCATAGTCAGGCTCTGGATAATGCGCCTTCCTCTCTGTTACATCCTCGGAATGAGCATGGGCGCCTCAGGAGTATGGTATGGCATGGCGATTTCAAACATGCTGAGCGCTCTCTTTGGAGTTATCCTAGCTCAGACTGTAAAAATAGACAGACCTGTGATAGAGGGGAGCGCTGAGGCCTCTTAAGTGCCAGGCCAGCCGGGATCGACGCTCGGCCCTCCGCCGGTTTATCCGGAGGCCTTCTCGGTCCCGTGACCCCGAGAGCGCCGTGAGTTCGCAGTAGGGCTGCTCCCTTCCGGGCCTGACCCGGTTTCTGCGACAAAGGCCGGAGAGCTGCCCTCCGGCAGCCCTGCCAGACCACCTTCGGCCCCTCAGGACAGGACCTCATAGTCGGCTCCGGGCCGGTGGAAAGGTCGGCTACGCCTCTCCCGGCCGTCACCCCCGCGTATAGGCGATTTCGGGTTACAGGGGACGCCTGACCCCCCGGTCAAGCCTGGCGTGGATACTAGGTATGGCTCTCTATTTATAGTCTTCGGATTTTCCTTTCACAGCTATCTTTAATATCGTTCCCAATTACCCGGCATGAGAGTTAGGATAAGCACACCACTCAATCCCACAGAAGACCCGGAAAAGGTCAAGAGGGCTGTGAAAAACATATTTCCAGATGCGGATCTGGATATTGCTGGAGCTGAGCTTATCGGAAGCGCAAAGTCGCTTGAAAAATTCAAGGAGATACTCGCAGAGCAGAGGATAAGGGACACTGCCAGAGACTTTCTAAGCGGAAAAATTCAGGGAAATTCTCTCAAATTTAGCATAAGCAAGCAGGCGGCTTACATGGGAAAGATATCATTTGGAGGGGTAAGGCCAGCGCTCGGCGAGATAGAGGTTGAGATAGAGGATGAAAACCCTGATCGGGTGGTTGAATGGCTGACCGAGAGGTGATTCTGTGATATATATTTCAAGCAACTCCTTCACCCATATGCATCTAAAAGATGTTTTGAACCTAATAGAGCCTCATTTTCGGGGCTTTGAGATAAGCGCAGAAGGCACACTCCGCCTGCCAGATATAGAAAATGATCTTAAGGAGTACATGGAAAGCTATGATATGAGGTTTCAGGTCCATGCACCTTACAGCGACATAAACATAGCAGCGGGAAATCCATCCATAAGAAAGGCTGTTCTGAACGAGTTAATAGGGGCTATGAGGAGCGCTCACTCTCTTGGAATTTATGTGGTGACAATACATCCAGGATTCAGAACTCCCCTGTATCGCAGGGCGGAAGATGTAAGGAAGAGGACCATTGAAACGCTCAAAATCCTTGAAAAACATGCCATAGACCTTGGTATAGCCCTAGCCCTTGAAAACATGCCTCTGACATTCATAACAGTTGGCAGGGAGCCGTGGGAGCTTGAGGAGATGACTGATGGCTTGGAGATAAGATGGTGCTTTGATGTGGGCCATGCCAATACAACGGGAACCATAGATAAGTTTATAGAACATAGGGAAAGGTTTGCCAACATACACATCCACGACAACATGGGAAAGGAGGATGAGCATCTTCCGCTGGGAGATGGGAATATACCTTGGAAACAGATATTTTCCTCATTATCAGGTTATAGGGGGAACTTTGTTCTGGAGATGGACAGAGGCATGGACGATGCTCTGAAAAGCATGGACTTTCTGAGGAATAACGGCATAAAGGTTTAATAGGGAACAGAATTGCACGGCTATGCAAGAGACCCTCGGCGTCGCCATACTTCTTCTATCTTTTACCGTGATAATGGCGGGAATAAAGCTGAATGTCCATCTATCAATCTCAATACTCCTCGGCGCTCTCCTACTTTACGGGGCGTATGCCTTTTCAGTACAGGAGATTGCTGTAAGCATAGGTAAGGCCCTAACTCAGTGGAGAAATATCAGGCTCATAGCCCTCGTTTTCCTAGTCATATTCATGAGCAGGCTTATGAAAGTGGCAGGAACACTTGAAAGGATATCAGAATCCCTCAAAAAGGCCTTTTCAGACCCACGCATATCCTATGGAACCATACCTGCTGTAATAGGCCTCCTACCCATGCCTGCTGGAGCATACATATCCGCGCAGATGGTCAAAAAATCCGCAGATGAGCTGGGAGTGAGCGCTGAGGACAGGACATTCGCAAATTACTGGTTCAGGCATGTTTGGGAGTTCTCTTGGCCATTTTATCAGGGAATAATCTTCACATCGGCCATCGTTGGCATAGCTGTTAGAAGCCTCGTCATATCCATGTTTCCAATAACACTCATAGCGATAGCTGTGGGATACATCTACGCCATAAAGCCTAGGGAGAGGCCATCTTCAAAAAGCAGGGATATCCACGGATTAATGGAGTTTTTGGAGGTTCTCTGGCCTGTTTGGCTGGTGATATTTTTATCAATAGTGTTGGGCATAGACCTTCTCTACGGTCTCATAATAACAGATATCCTGATAATCATAGCTTACAGAATGGATGGGAAAAGCCTGTATGAGGCCCTGAAGGAGAGCGCAAATTACAGCATATTTCTCATACTCATATCTGTGATAATATTCAACACAGCTCTCACAGATACCGGGGCAGCTTCAACTCTATTATCTTCCCTGAGAAGCTACGGCATACCTGAAATCATCGTTGTGATAGTGTTTCCCATGATAGTGGGCATGATGTCTGGCCTCACGGTGGCCTTTGTGGGCATAAGTTTCCCAATGCTCCTGCCAGCTCTTGCGCCCGGAGGAATGACTTCAATTTCCATGGTTGCACTGGCATATCTATCTGGATTCATAGGTGTTTTATTTTCTCCTCTGCATCTCTGCCTTATCTACTCCTCTGAGTACTTCAAAGCCGACCTTTCAAAGGTCTTTAAAAAGCTAACAGCCCCTTTAATAACCCTTTTTACATTCGGTTTCATCTATTCCATGTCCCTCGGAATGATTTAGTCCTCTTCCTCTCCCCCTATCGGATGTATTCTCCTGTTTGTTAGGCTCTCATACTCTGTGCTGAGTATGAAGGCCCTTGCCATGGCGAAGACCTCTGGATGGTCTTCCAGAGAGCGGTCTAGCTGATACGCCTGCAGCGCTTTTAGAAATGCCCTCGCGAATGCGTTCCTTGAGCCTATGAGAGGGCTTATCTCCTCTTCTCTCTCTTCTCCGGAAATGACATCTCCTCGCAGATAAAGAATGAAAGGGTTTATATTCATTTCTCTCACAGAACCTCTGGGTTCACTATGAAGTCCGGTTTTTCACCTTTAAGCACCTTTAAAACCTGCTCAGCTGTGGTTGTGCCAGCCCTTATCTGCGCCTCAACAGTGGAAGCTCCGAGATGCGGGGTGAATGATGTGTTTTCAAACTCAAAGAGGGGACTCTCTCCAGGAGGCTCTGTTTCAAAGACATCAAGAGCAGCTCCAGCTATCTTTCCATCCTTTAATGCGTTGTAGAGCGCTTTTTCGTCTATTATTCCCCCTCTGGCACAGTTTATTATGTATGCGCTGGGCTTCATCATCTCAAACTGCTCATCTGAAATCATGTGCCTAGTTTCTTCGGTGAGCATGGCGTGTATGGTTATGAAATCGGAGTTTTTCAGGAGCTTTTCCATGGTGGAAGGCTCCGCCCCAGTCTCTCTTATGGACTCTTCAGATGCATAGGGGTCATAGGCAAGGCACTTCATATCAAAGGCCTTCGCCAGCTTCCAAACCTCTCTTCCTATCCTTCCGAATCCTATGATCCCGAGGGTTTTTCCCTGCAATTCTATGCCTTTAAGACTCTTTTTCTCCCATCTCCCCTCTCTGAGGCTGCGGTCCGCATAGGTCAGATGCCTTGCGAGTGAGAGCATGTGGGCGAATACCAGCTCTGCAACCGAGTGCGTGCTTCCTCTAGGTGCGTTTACCACAGGAATTCCTTTTTCAGTGGCCTTCTTAACATCTATGTTGTCCACGCCTACTCCTGCCCTTCCTATGACTTTGAGATTTTTTGCCCTCTCTATGACCTCAGCAGTGACCTTGGTCCTGCTCCTCACTATTATCGCATCGTACTTCTCTATGATGTTCAGCAGCTCCTCAGGGCTTGGCTCAAAATAGTCCACTTCAGCCTCTTTCCTGAGGATTTCCAAAGCTTCATCCGCCAGCTTATCAGAAACGAGTATCTTCATGGCAATCGGTTGCGGATTTATCACTCAAATAAATAGATGTCGGGACAGGTCGGAAGTATTTTAACACATTCGCATATCCTGATGTATGGATGTTATCGCCGCCATATTGCTAGGAATCATTCAGGGAATTACAGAGTGGCTTCCGATAAGCAGCTCAGGACACCTCGTCATAGCACAGAGCTTTTTAGGGGTGGAAAACCCTGTTCTGTTCGATGCGGTTGTGCATTTAGGAACCCTTTTCGCTGTTCTTCTTGCAACATGGAGCTATGTTGTGGATGTGCTGAAATCCTCTATAAGAGCGCTCCGCGGGAACATCTTGGAGAACATAAGAAATGATGAGTATGCCAGAGCAGGATACGGAGCTTTAATAGCCACAATTCCCATAGTGATAGTCGGACTCGCATTACAGAGCTACATTGAGGAATCCTTCACTTCACTTAAAATCGTGGCCATATCCCTCCCAATAACAGGCCTCATACTCTTTTCAATCAGAAAAAAAGACGGTGAAAACACGGCTCCTGATATGAAATCAGCGTTTCTGATAGGTATAGCTCAGGTCTTCGCTCTGATTCCCGGCATATCCAGATCAGGCACAACAATAGTGGCTGGTGTGCATTCCGGTCTTAAAAGGGAGAGCGCAGCTAGGTTTTCGTTCCTCATGGCTATATTGGCCATAGCAGGAGCCGGCGCCCTACAGATATACAAGGCAGTCCATAGCCCTGAAAGTTTGGACATATCCATACTCACCGCAGGCTTTCTTTCATCCTTCATAGTGGGCTATCTATCAATAAAGGCCCTGTTAAGGGTAGTTGTTACAGATAAGTTCCATTACTTTGCCTACTACTGCTGGATTGTTGGAGCAATCCTCATGGCCTTCCTTTTCATTCCAAAATAACTTATTTCAGTGCCCCTTTCCCCGCTCGTGTATCCAGCAATCAGGGTCAGAAAATCAGAGGTAGAATCGGTGAGAAAGAGCTTATTCCAGCACAGGGCGGTTGACGGAGAGCGGAGATTCATAAGGGATGGAGAGTGGGTGGAGATACCTATAAGGGAAGGCATGGAGGCTCTGGCATCAGAGTACGGAGAGCTGGTCTGGCAGAAGAGACCTGTATTCAAGGAAAGGCCACCAGCACCTCTTGAAATGATAAAAAAAGATCTTAGCGTCCCATATCCCGAGCTTCTTCCCAGAAAATGGGAGCTCTTCGGCGATGTCTTAATTTTAAGGATTCCAGAGGAGCTTGAGGATTATAGGCACGAAATCGCAGAGGTCTATGCCCGAATTTTGGGAGCTAGAACTGTTTTAAGGGATTCAGGAGGCATAGAAGGAGAGTTCAGGGAACCTGTTGTGGAGTTCCTTCTTGGAGATGATGCTGAAACCACACACTTGGAAAACGGAGTCAGGTTCAGGTTTGACGCATCAAGGATAATGTTCTCCTCAGGAAACATAGATGAGAGAGTGAGGATGGCCTATCTCCCTTCTAGAAATGAGGTGATAGTGGATATGTTCGCAGGGATAGGCTACTTTTCCATACCCATGGCAGTGCATTCCCGTCCTAAAAAGATCTATGCGTGTGAGAAAAACCCGGTAGCTTTCAGATATCTGAAAGAAAACATCGCTATAAACAGGGTTGAAGCCATCGTTGAACCCATACTTGGAGATAACAGGGAGCATTGCCCTGAGAATGTTGCGGACAGAGTGGTCATGGGATATGTGGGAAAAACGCACCTATTTCTGGAAAAAGCCTTCAGAATAATCAAAGATGAGGGGACAATCCATTACCATGAGACCTGCCCTGAGGAACTCCTTCCAGAGCGGCCTGTTCTCAGGGTTAAGGCTGCTGCGGAGCGCTCCTCCTATGAAGTCATAGGCACATCTCTGAGAAAGGTTAAGTCATACGCTCCGGGAGTTCTACATGTTGTTGTGGATGCTAGGGTGAGGAGGACTTAGACTATGTGCAGTATGATATCAGCCACATTCGTGCCTGTGAATCCCGTCTTTATCGCTCCGCCTACCCTTTCAAAGAAGGATGAAGAATCGCTGTTTTTCAGAAATTCCTCCATGTCCAGCCCTTTTTTATTCGAGATTTCAGCTGTGTATTCATCTGCAATAGCCCCTGCATAAGGGCTGTTTCCATCTATTCCGTCTGTGCCCACCGATGCTACCAGACCTTTCGAACCCGTTTTCATCGCCCTCAAAACGAGCTCCTGATTCCTTCCACCCCTTCCGTTTCCTCTAACTTTTGCAGTGCTTTCTCCACCCATTATAGCGGATAAATTCTGATTAACCATAGCTTTGGATATCTCTTCAACACTGCCGATTACGCTGTGATATATCTGGTGCTCAATTCCATTCAAAGCGAGAACCATAGATGCATGGCTAACAGCCATCCTGTTGTCCGCAATTATTAGGTTCATATCTGCGCTCTCCCCCCTTATTTCCTCTTTAAGCGCCCTCTTAACCCCTTCAGATACCTGATCCCAAATTCCGTATCTTCTGAGTATTTCCTCAGCCTTTCTCTCCTCGTTTTTCACAGCCACTGTGGGTCCTGAGGCTATGGATGGAAGGTGGTTGTCCACCACATCCGAGATTATGAGTGATATTACCTTAGCAGGCCTGAGATATCTCGTGAATTTTCCACCTTTAACCATTGAGAGGCTCCTTCTAACCACATTCAGCTCCCATATATCAGCTCCTTTTTTCATGAGACTTTCAGTTATCTCCCTTATTTCCTCCAGAGAAACCCCGTATTTTGGCATGCAGAACATTGAAGAACCCCCTCCGCTTATCAGCACTATGGCTAAATCTCCTTCTCTCAGGCTTTTGGCCATGTCTAGGATTTTTTCCGTGTTTTTCAGGGTTTCCTCGTCTGGAAAAGGGTGAGATCCCCTTTTGAACACAATGTTTCCCACCTTACCCTCTTTTATTGATACTATTACGCCTTCATCTATCACATCTCCCAGTATCCTGTGGAGCGCTATGCCCATGTGGTATGATGCCTTCCCCATGCCGAAAACAGCTATTTTCCCCCTTTTTTTCACAGGGATGCCGGATATCTCTATCTCATCGCCTATTTTTTTCACATGCTCAGGAATAACAGTGTCTGGATGCACGGAGATTATGGCGCTCTCCAGGGCTTTTATTGCTATTTCCCTTCTTTTTCTGAATCTATAAGGCACATTCAGCAGCTCATCTCTGTTTTCTATCACGCTTACACCTAAATCGCTCTGGTATTTTACTCTGCTGTCCAAGGGTATTTAAAATTATTCTCCAATCGGCATATCTATATATCTCTCTTGCGAAAACTTTATATAGTTTTTGATTTAGAGGTTATTATTGCATAAACACGCAAACAAGGGGATTCCTTGAAGGAGATTGGCGCTGTGAGAACAACAACCCGCTCTGGCCTTTTGATAATAAAGGCTA